>NZ_JBINJD010000100.1:0-18806 GCF_043951915.1 Alienimonas sp. DA493
GGCGCCGACGCCGCGGTCGCCCCCATCAAGAACACCTCGCCGGACGTCGGCCGCAACGACCCGTGCCCCTGCGGCAGCGGGAAGAAGTACAAGAAGTGCCACGGCGCCGACGCCTGAGCGCCCACGAACACTCCGGACCGGCAAGGGAATGCCGCACCTGTTCAACGCCGCCTACCTGCTCGCGCTGGTCCTCGCCGCGCCCTACTTGGCGTGGCGCCGGTTCGCGCAGGGGAAGGACCGCACCGGCTGGAACGAGAAGCTGACCGGCCGCGTCGAACCGCGCACCGGGGACGAACCGTGTCTCTGGTGGCACGCCGTCAGCGTGGGCGAGGTCCTGCAGTTGCCCAACCTGATCGCCGCGGTGCGGGAGCGGCGGCCGGAGGCGGTTCACGTCGTCACCGTCTCCACCGGCACCGGGCTGGAGGTGGCCCGCAAAAAGCTGCCGGACGTCGCGGTCCACCAGGCCCCGCTGGATTTCAGTTGGGCGATCGACGCGTTCCTGCGTCGCACCCGGCCCTCGGCGCTGGCGCTGGTCGAACTGGAACTGTGGCCGAACCTCGTCCGCCGCTGCGAGGCGGCCGGCGTGCCGGCGGCCGTGGTGAACGGCCGGCTGAGCGCCAACAGCTTTCGCGGCTACCGCCGCGTCCGCCCGCTGATCCGCGGCACGTTCGCCCGGTTGGCGTGGGTCGGCGCCCAAACGGGGGAGTACGCCCACCGCTTCGTCGCCCTCGGCGCCCCGCGCGAGCGGGTTGCGGTCACCGGCAGCGTGAAGTTCGACGGCCTCCGCGTCGATTCGGCCAACCCCGCGACGCGGGTGCTGCGGGAGGCGTTCGGGCTGGACGAAGACGCCCCGGTCCTGCTCGCCGGCAGCACCGGCGACCCGGAGGAGGCGATCGTGCTGGACGCCTACGAACAGATCCGCCGCACGGTCCCCGACTGCCGCCTGCTGATCGCCCCCCGCCACAAGGAGCGGTTCGAAGCGGTGGCGTCGCTGATTGAAGCCCGCGGCCACGCCCTCCGGCGCCTCAGCCGGATTCGCGGGAAGGGGGAAGGGGGAAGGGGGGAGGAGGAACGGTCCGCCGACTCGCCGATTACTCCTCCCTCATCACCCCTCCCCCCTCACCCCGTCCTGTTGCTCGACACCCTCGGCGACCTCTCCGCGGCGTGGGGTCTGGCGACGGTCGCGTTCGTCGGCGGGAGCCTGAACGACCGCGGCGGGCAGAACATGCTGGAGCCGGCGGCGTACGGGGCGGCGGTGACCTTCGGCCCCAACACCCGCAACTTCGCCGACGTCGTCGCCAAGCTGAAGGCCGCCGACGCGGCGACCGAGGTGACCGACGCCGCCTCGCTGGCCGCCGCCGCGTTCGGGTTCCTCACCGACCCCGCGGTCCGGGCGGCGATCGGCTCGCGGGCGCAACAGGTGATCCGGGAAAACGCCGGCGCGACCGCTGCCACCGCGGACGCGGTCGTGGCCCTGCTGCCGGTCGCCGGCGTCGCAGCGGATGCGCCGCTGGCGCGGGCTGCGTGAGCCGCGAGGGCGGCGGTTTGCCCGGTCGGCGGGCGGACCGCTAGACTCTCCGGCGCCGGCGAACCGGCCCGTGCTTCACTTACTGATCCACCGACGCGCCCGCCGCGTTTTATTCGTACAGTTTCGCGCCGCCCGTGCGCGCCGATCGGAGTCCCCATGGCGAATTTCCTCTTCACCAGCGAGTCGGTGAGCATGGGGCACCCGGATAAGGTGTCCGATCAGATTTCCGACGCGGTGCTGGACGCCCTGCTGGCCGCCACGCCGGAGAAGCAGCGGGCCGAGGTGCGGTGCGCCTGCGAGACCCTGTGCACCACCAACCGCGTGGTGCTCGGCGGGGAGATCCGCCTGCCGGAGGGCGTGTCGTTCCCGGACCTCGAACCGGTCGTCCGCGGCGTGGTCCGGGACATCGGCTACCTGGACGAGGACGTGAAGTTCCACGCCGACACCCTGGCGTTCGAGAACTATCTGCACGAGCAGAGCGCCGACATCGCGATGGGCGTGGACGCCAAGGACGAGAAGGACGTCGGCGCCGGCGACCAAGGCCTGATGTTCGGCTACGCCTGCAAGGAAACGCCGGAACTGATGCCCCTGCCGATCAGCCTCGCCCACAAGGTGCTGGCCCGGCTGAACAAAGCCCGCTTCGAGGGCGAGGTCGACTGGCTGCGGCCGGACAGCAAGTCCCAGGTGACCGTGCGGTACGAGGACGACCGCCCCGTCGCCGTGGACGCCGTCGTCGTCTCCACCCAGCACGCCAAGGGCGTCTCTCAGGCGGACATCAAGGCGTTCGTGCGGGACGTGGTGGTGAAGGACGCGATCCCCAACGAGATGTTGAACGGCGACGTCACCTACCACATCAACCCGACGGGCCAGTTCATCGTCGGCGGCCCGGACGGCGACTGCGGCCTGACCGGCCGGAAGATCATCGTCGACACCTACGGCGGTTGGGGCCGGCACGGCGGCGGGGCGTTCAGCGGCAAGGACTCCACCAAGGTCGACCGCAGCGCCGCCTACATGGCCCGGCACGTCGCCAAAAACATCGTCGCCGCCGACCTGGCGGAGTACTGCGAAGTCCAGTTGGCCTACGCCATCGGCGTGTCGGACCCGGTCAGCGTGCGGTGCGAAACCTTCGGCACCAGCGAACTGCCCGAGGAGAAGCTGACCGCCGCCATCCGCGAGATCTTCCCGCTCACCCCGCGGGCGATCATCGAGCACCTCGACCTGCGGCGCCCGGTGTTCCGCGACACCGCTCACGGCGGGCACTTCGGCCGCACCGGCGACGCCTTCACTTGGGAGCAAACGGAGCACGCCGCCGCGCTGAAGGACGCGGCCCACTCCTGACGACGTTGCAGCGGCGAAACCCGCGTTGACCTGCCGGCCCGCTCCGATCGATGGTCGGGGGGATGTTCGCCGCGCCGCCCCGCTGCCGCCCATGGATCGGCCCGGCGTGTGCGGCGGCGTGGGGCCTGTCGGCCGCCGTGCTGCTGACGACCGTCTGTCTCGGCTTGGCGGTGGGCTCCTGGCCCGTCCGGGCGACGCTCGCCGCGGGTTTCGCCCTCGCTGCCGCCGTTTGGGGGTGGAGAAACGCCCCGCGGGTCTGGCGGGGTTGGATTGCGGCGGCCCCGTTCGCCGGCTGGGCGATCGGCGCATTCGGCTGGGAGGGGGCCACGGTCGCGGCGATCGCCGCCTGGCTCGCCCTGCTGACGACGGGGACCGTCCGGCGGGAACCGCGTCTGCGGCCAGAGGGGCCTCTCGCAAAACCCCACGACCTGGGGCGTGAGCCTGCAGCGCAAGCTCCGGCCGTCGCCCTTGCCGAAGTTCGAACCGCACCGCCGGAGCGTGCGCTCCGCGCTGGTATCGAATTCGAGGACTCGGAACTGGACGATCCGGAGTTTGAGGAGCCGGAGTGCGACGAACCGGAGCCGGATCAGTGGTTCAGCCGGACCGCGGACGCGGTGGAGGGGGAATTGCTCGTGCGGTGCGAGGGCGGCGTCGGCAGCGGCCACGTGCTGTTCTGGCCGGCGCTGCCGGGCACGCCGCGGGTGCATTGCCATCCGGCGGACGGCCTCGGCCGGGTGAGGGCGACGCGGGCGCTGCCGCAGGGCGTGCGGTTCGAGGTTGTGCGGCCCGACGGCGAAACCGGCCCGGTTCGCGTCTGCTACGAGGCGACCGTCTGACCGGCGTCCGGCGGCCCCGGCAGGTGCAGTTCGAGGGCGACCTCCTCCACGCTCGTCCCCGCCGACAGCGTCAGATCCAACCGGCGCCGCGATCCCGCGGCCCCCAACAGCGGGGTGATCGCCGCTCCGGCGCCGCCGTCCGGCGGGGCGGGGAGGGGGGCGTCGTCGAGACTCGCCGGGGGCACGGCGGGCTCGGCCGCGACGGAGAGCCGCACCGTCGTGCCGTCCTCCAGCCCGGTCGGCGTGTTGAAGAAACGACGCAGCACGCCCGGTCCGGCGGCCTGGAAGGGCAACCGGGCGGGGGCGGCGGGCTCGCCCCGGGCGGCCCATTCCCACGGCCCCCGCAGGCGGATGCGGTGCGGCTTGCGCGGGTCGACCGGCGGGGCGGGGGGCGTTGGCACGGGGACGGTGCGGACCGGCATGGCTGGCGGAAAGGGGCGTCAGTATACTGTTTTCCCTCTCGTACGAATCCGGCTCCGCCCGAGTTCCGCACCGCCCGCCCGCCGGCCGTCCCGTTGAGCCACATCGAAACGCTCCCCGACGCCGTCGCCTCGGACGCGCAGGCGTTCCGCTCGCCCGTGGCGCCGTCGCCCGCCGACGGCCGCCGTCTCCCGGAGGTTCCGATCGAGGATTTCGCGCACCGTCCCCGGAAGACGCCGAAGTACTTTCGGGGTTCCCGCCGCACCCAACGCCTGACCGGCGTGCGGATCGTCGGCACCGGCTCGCACGTGCCCCCGCGGGTCGTGACGAACGAGGAACTGGAGGTTCAGCACGGCTTTGAGCCCGGCTGGATCGAACGCCGCACCGGCATTCTGGAGCGGCGCTACGCCCCGGAGGATCAGGCCACCAGCGACCTGTGCGTTCCCGCGGCTCGGGACGCCCTGCACGCCGCGGGGCTGCGGGCCGCCGACGTCGACCTGCTGGTCGTCGGCACCTTCACGCCGGACCAGTCCTGCCCGAGCACCGCGAACCTCGTCCAGCACCGGCTGGGCCTGGACGCCCCCGCGTTCGACGTGCAGGCGGCGTGCAGCGGGTTCATGTACTCCCTCGTCACCGCGGCCCAGTACGTCGCCACCGGGAATGCGAAACACGCCCTGGTGATCGGGGCCGATCTGAACAGCCGGATCGTGAACCCCACCGAGATGACCGTCGCCCCGCTGTTCGGCGACGGCGCCGGAGCGGTGGTGCTCAGCGCCGGCGGGCCAGATCAGGGATTGGTCCGCTATCAGCTCGGCAGCGACGGCGGCGGCGGGCCGCTGCTGGAGATCCCCCACGGCGGTACCCGCACTCCGATCACCGCCGAGGGCGTCGCCGACGGCAAGCATTACCTCTCGATGGACGGCCGCACCGTCTTCAAGTGGGCCGTCGAGGCGATCGAACACAGCATCGGCTACGTGCTGGAGACCGAGGGCCTCCACCCCACCGAGGTCGCCGGCTACTTCCTCCACCAGGCGAACATCCGCATCCTCGACCACGCCACCGGCTGTCTGGGGCTCGATCCGGAGCGGGTCTGGAACAATCTTTCCCGGTACGGGAACACCTCCGCCGCGTCGATCCCCCTCTGTCTGGACGAGGCCGTGCGGAAGGGGCAGGTCGAACCCGGCGACGCCCTGCTGCTGTGCGGCTTCGGCGCCGGCCTGACCTGGGGCACCGGGGTATTGCGCTGGTAGGGTCCGCTGTGCGGACCGTTCCGAGAACGCTCCGACCAGACGGGGCGGTCCGCACAGCGGACCCTACACCGTCGGCCGGTGCGGGCGTTCGATGACGGGCACGGAACTGGCCGCCACGCCGGTGCGGAGGGCTTCGCCGCCGCCGGCGGAGTCCTCCCGGCCGGGCTGCCAGATCTCGTCCGTCTCCACCGCGTCGTCCGCGTAGCGGAGCAGGAAGTAGCTGACGGCGACCAGCGTCCAGAACAGGCCGGCCGCGTAGGCCGCCGGCAGCGCCGTCCAGAGGGCGAGCCAGATCTCGCCCGCGGCGGCGGCGTCCGCGGTTCCCTCCGCACCCGGCCGCACGCCCAGCGAGGCGAGGTCCGCCGGACCCATGCCCACGCCGGCGCCCGCCGCGGCGAGCAGCGCCGCCGCCGCCGCCGCGAACTGCACCAGCGTGACGGCGACCGCCGCGACGATCGCCCCCGCGACGACGTGACACGCCAGCCGCAGCGGGCGGCCGAGCACGTAGCTGAACGCCCGGCTGAAGGCGTCGAAGGCGTCGGACTTTTCCACCGCCAACGCGGAGAGCATCAGCGGCCAACCGACCGCCAACAGCACGATCAGCACGACCGCGGCCAGTCCCGCCAGCAGCGCGGCCCCCCACAGCACGGCGACCAGCCACGGCCCCACGGCCGGCAGATCGCCCGCCCACCCCAACACGATCAACCCCAGCGCCAGGACGCCCAAGCCCACCGCCGGCAGCAGCGGCCCGCCGAGGGAACTCACCCAGCGTCCCCCGGCCATCCGCAGAGCGGCGAGCGGCGAATCGCTCGCCCCGACCGCGAACCGCACCGCGGCGGCCCGGCAGATCGCGGTGCCGAAGAACCCCCACACCAGCAACGCCCAGAACAATCGGGCGACCCCGCCGAGCGTCTGCGGCCAATCGGCGACGCTGAGCAGGTCGTTCAGCCCCGCGGCGGGGAGGTGCAGCGGCGCGATCAGCGCGCGGACGGCCGGGCTCTCCTCCAGCGCCCCCGGCAACGGCGGACCGAAGTACGCCGCCGGCGGCGGGTCCCAGGGGAACGTGGAAGCCGTCGCCCGGATCGGGCCGCCGACGAGTTCGCTGAGGGCGAAGTCGCCCGCGGCGGCGGCCAGCAGGCCGGCAAAGGCCAGCGCCACGATCGTCGGGGACAGGGCGATCCGCGGGGCTTCCAGCAGCCGGACCTCCGGCAGCCAATAGGTCCAGTCCACCGGACGATTTGAGGGCGGGGGAAAGGCGCCGCCGGGCAGGGGCGGCGGGGCGAGGCCGTCCCGCTGATTCGTGACGGGCCGCGGCTCCACCCGCGGCGGCGATTCGGCCGCGGCGGCGGCCCCGGCGGGCTCAGCGGGGGCGTCGGACGGCGGGGGGGGCGGTTCGGCGTCGGTCATCGCGGCGGGCCGGGGACGGCGGCGGAGTGTACGAACCCCCGCTAACGTGAGCGACCCGCCCGCTCCCCGCGCCCGCTTCCCCCGCGCCCGGTTCCGCCATGAATCTGCCCGACACGCTCCCCGGCTCGCTGCTGGAAGGCTTCTTCCCGGACGGCTGGGACCTGCGGACGATCGACGCCTGCGTCGGCGAGCCCGGCACGGCCCGGGACCGGCAGCCGCACTGGCACGCGGACTTCGAGCCGGTCTCCTGCGACACCGTCGAGGACTTCGACGTCCGCATGGGCCACGAGATCGCCCTGACGATCCGCCGGACCCGTGAGGCCGGGAAGCAGTTGGCGATGATCCTGCCGGTCGGCCCGATGGGCATGTACCGCTGGGCGGTGTTCTTCCTGACCGAATGGGGCGTGGACTGCGGGCACGTCCACGGCTTCAACATGGACGAATGGAGCGACGCCGACGGCGGCACGCTCCCGCCGTCCGACCCCGGCGCCTTCACCAACGCGATGACGCAGGCGTTCTACGGCCCCCTCGGCAGGGCCGCCCCGCCGGAGAGCCAGCGGAACTTCGCCACCGCCGAGAACCTGCCGACCTACGCCGAGAAGATCGCCGCCCTCAAGGCGGACGGGGCGGAGCTGGTCACGGTGTTCGGCGTCGGCCGGGTCTGCCACATCGCCTTCTGGGAGCCGCACTTCGCCGCGGAGTACGACAGCGAAGCCGATTGGAAGGCCGCGACGCACCGCCTCGGGGCGAAGCTGCACCCCCTCACGGTGGAGCAGAACGCGATCACGTCGTTCAAGTCCCGCACCACGCTGGTGCCGGCCTACGCCAACACGATCGGCCCGGGGCTGTTCCTCCAGAGCGACCGCATCATCGGCGGCTGCGACGGCGTGCTCGGCCGCGGCATGCAGTGGCAGGGCCTCAGTTTCTGGACGACCCTCCGCCACGAACCGACGCCGTGGATCCCGTCCACCTACATGCCCACGCTGCCCGGCCGGCTGTTCTACCTGGACGAACTGGAAGGCCCGCTGGAGGCGGAATGCAACTGACGGACGTGACTCAGTGAGCCCGAAGCGCAAGCGAGGGTGGACGGCTCCGAGCCTCGCTTGCGCTTCGGGCTCACCGTCAGGGCTTACGTCACCTCGTCCAACACCGCCTCGCTGACGAAGATCGGGCGGGGCGGGGTGTGGTGGACGGCGAGGGCGATCGCGTCGGAGGGCCGGCTGTCCAGTTCGGTCTCGGTCCCGTCGCGGAGCAGACGGATCTTGGCGAAGTAGGTGTGGTCCTGCAGGTGGGAGATCACCACGTCCTTCACCTCCGCCCCCAACTCCTCGATCGCCGATTTCAGCAGGTCGTGGGTCAGCGGCCGGGGGGCGGCGTCGCCGGTGACGGCCCGGCGGATGCTGCCGGCTTCGAACTCGCCCACCAGGATTGGAAACGTCCGCTCGCCGTCCGAGCCGTCGTCGGCGATCTCCGTCAGACAGAGGACCTGCTGTTCGTTGATGTCGGACAGGATGATCCGGCTCAGGCGCATCGGCACCAGCACGGGCGAACTCCGGGGGGGCGGCGGCGGGGACGCCATTCTACCGCAGCGTCGGGCGGCGTCCGAAATGACGAATGAGGAATGTCGAATGACGAACATACTGACGAGAAAATTCGTCATTCGTCATTCGTCATTCGTCATTCGTTACTCCAGCTCCGCCAGCACGTTCTCCGCCGCGGCGAGCTGGGCCTTCAGCGTGGCGAGCGTTTCCCGCACGCCCTCGACCACCTCGGCGGGGGCCCGGGAGACGAAGTTCTCGTTGGAGAGCTTCTTTTCGTGCCCGGCGATGTGGCCGCGGAGCCTTTCCGCCTCGGCCTGCTGGCGCTCGCGTTCGGCGTCCAGGTCGATGACGTCGCCCAGCGGGATGAAGCCCTCGGCGGGGGCGCCGTCCTCGCCGCCGGCGCTCAGGGAGAAGGCGGCGCTGGCCGGCGGGCGGGTCACCTCGGCGCCGGCCTTCGCCAGCACCACCCGGGCGAGTTGGTCGAACTGCTCCGCGATCGAGCCGAGATCCCCCGCGAAGTCCTCCGCGCTGCGGAGGTGCAATTGCAGCGGCGCCGCCGGCGGGAGGTTGTAGACCCCGCGGACGTTCCGCACCGCGACGACGACCTCCTTTAACGCGTCGAAGCGGGCTTCGAGGGCGTCGTCCACATCCTCTCGTCGGGCCTCCGGCCACCCGGCGAGGGCGCAGAGGTCGGCCGCTGAGGTCGGCTCCGGCAGACCGCGTTCGGGGGCGACCTCCTTGAGATTCGCCCAAACCTCCTCCGTCACGAACGGCGCCCAGGGGTGGACCAGCCGCAGGATCGAATCCAGCACGTGCACCAGCACCCGCTGGGCGGCGGCCCGCTCCTCGGTCTGCTCCTCGCCCTCGGCGAGCCGCAGGCGGGGTTTGACCATCTCGACGTACCAGTCGCAGAACTCGTCCCAGACGAAGCCCCGCAGCGCCCGGGTGGCGGCGTCCAACTGGTAGCGCCCCAGCAGCGTGTCCACCTCCGCCGTGACCTTCGCCAGCCGGGAGAGCACCCAGCGGTCTTCAAGCTGAAGGTCCGCCGCCGCGACCGGGCCGGGCACGTAGCCCTTCAGGTTCATCGCCGCGAAGCGGGCGGCGTTGTACAGCTTGTTGCAGAAGTTCCGGCCGTACTCGAAGCGGTCCGCCACCACGCGGGCCACCGGCACGCCGGGGTCCGGTTCGTAGTTCGGCGTGACGTACTGCAGATCCGCCTTCGCCTTGGGAAAGCGGACGGTCGGTTTGACAAGGGACCCGTCCTCGGCCTGCTCCGGCTTGGCCTCCGTGTGGGCCTGCGTCTGGGGGACGATCTCGCCAGTCTCGGGGTGCTCGTAGCTGACGGGCAGCCGCACGTCCTGCGTTTCGCCGGCGAAGCTGGCGATCGTGAACCGCACGGCGTCCGGGCCGTACTTCTCCACCAGCTCCAACGGATCGACGCCGTTGCCCTTCGACTTGGACATCGTCCGCCCGAAGCCGTCGAGGATCTTCGGATGGATGTAGACGTGCTTGAACGGCACGTCGTTCCGCAGGTACTTGCCGAACAGCACCATGCGGGCGACCCACAGGGTGATGATGTCCCGGCTCGTGACCAGCACGCTGGTGGGATAGAAATATTGCAGGTCCGGCGTCTCCTCCGGCCAACCGAGCGTTTCCAGCGGCCACAGGGCGCTGCTGAACCAGGTGTCGAGCACGTCCGGGTCCTGCTCGAACCCTTCCGCAGCGTACTTCTCCTCCAGGTCCGCAGCGTCGTCGGCGATGCAGATCAGCACGGTGACCGTGTCGGCCTCGGCGTCGCGGGTCGTCTGCACGGCGACGCGGCCGGCTTCGTCGGCGGGGATCTCCCAGCCGTCCGGGTACTTCGAATCGAACTCCCCGGCGGGGAAGGTGCGGCTCCAGATCGGGATGCGGTGCCCCCACCACAGTTGGCGGGAGATGCACCAGTCCCGCTTCTCGCCGAGCCAGTCGGTAAACGTTTTCTGGTAGCGGCTGGGGTAGAAGCGGACGGCGCCCTCCTCGACGGCGTCGATGGCGGATTGGGCGAGGTCCACGTCGTCGGAGCCGTCCTCGGACGGGCCCATGCGGACGAACCACTGATCGCTCAGCAACGGCTCCACCGGCGTTTTGGAGCGGTCGGAGTGCTTCAGCTGGATTACCCGGTCCTCCACGCCGTCGTAGAAGCCGAGCTCCTCCATCGCCTCGACCACCTTGCCGCGGGCCTTGAGCCGGTCCAGCCCGGCGAACGGGCCGGCGGCCTCGTTCATCGTGCCGTCCGGGTGGAGGACGTTCAGCATCTCCAGCCCGTTCCGCAGACCGCAGGCGTAGTCGTTGGGGTCGTGGGCCGGGGTGACCTTCACGGCCCCGGTGCCTTTCTCCGGGTCGGCCAGCAGGGCGTCGGCGATGATCGGCACCAGCCGCCCGGTCAGCGGTACGCGGACCCGCTCGCCGACGAGGTCCGCGTAGCGTTCGTCCGAGGGGTGCACGCAGACGGCCACGTCGCCCAGCATCGTCTCCGGCCGGGTCGTGCTGAACTGGATGGACTTCTTCGTGTCGTTCCCGTCGGCGTCGACGATTGGGTAGTGGAAGGTCCAGAAAGAGCCCTGCGTTTCCTCTTCGAACACTTCGTCGTCGGCGACGGCGGTTTGCAGGTGGGTGTCCCAATTCACCAGCCGCTTGCCGCGGTAGATCAGGCCGTCGCGGAACAGTTTGAAGAACGCCGCCCGCACGGCCCGGCTGCACATGTCGTCCAGCGTGAAGCGCGTCCGGCGGAAGTCCGCGCTGGCGCCGAGGGATTTCAGCTGCCCGAGGATGCGGCCCTCGTAGGTCTCCTTCCACGCCCAGATGCGGTTCACGAGGGCCTCCCGGCCGACGTCGTGCCGCGTGAGGCCTTCCTCCTCCAGCATCCGCCGTTCGACGACCGCCTGCGTGGCGATGCCGGCGTGATCGGTGCCGGGCTGCCAGAGGGCTTCGAAGCCCTGCATCCGCCGCCAGCGGGTGACGAGGTCCTGCACGGTGCCGTTGAGGGCGTGCCCCATGTGCAGGGCGCCGGTGACGTTGGGCAGCGGCATCATCACCGCGTGCGACGGCTTCGGCTCCGCCCCGTCGGCCACGGGCTCGGCGGCGCCGGTGATCGGGCTGACGCCCAGCGTCTCCGGCGGATCGGCGTGGGCGGCGCCGGCCTCGTCCCAAACCGGGGTCCACTTGGCGGCGGCGGCGGCGGGGTCGTACTGCTTGGGAAGGTCCATAGCGTGTTCTAGCAGATCGGCCGGTTCGTTCAGCCGGACGGACGGGCGGTTCAGCCGAGCAGATCGGCGAGCGGCAGAGAGACGTCCCCGCCGGGCAGCGGCAGCGTCGCCGTATCGGCGGCGGCGAGGGTGACGAGAGACTGGTAGGTCGCCGCCGCGGGGTCCGGGGCGCTGCGCACCTCGAGGGTGCGGGTCGGGAGATGAATCAGCCAGTAGACCGGCACCCCGGTCTCGGCGTAGATGCGGACTTTCGTCGTCCGTTCGTTCCGGTAGGAGCTATCGGCGACTTCCAGCAGGAGCAGAATGTCCTCCGCAACGGGGTAACGATCGTCGTATCTCTCCACCGGCCCTCGCACGATCGCTCCGTCGGGCTGCGGACCGTCGTGAGGCGGCAGGAGAACGGTTTTTTCTTCCCGGTAGACGCCGCCCGCCGCTTCGACAAGGGGCTCGAGGAGTTTGCGAGCCCGAACGACCGTCCTGATGTGCTCCGGACCCATGATCGTCACCTCGTCCTGGTAGGAGTCGCGGGCGTCCCGGAGCACGACCAGTCCGTCGAGGAGTTCCACCTTCCGGTCCGGCGGAAAACGCCCCGCCTCGGCGTCCGCGGCGAACTGATCGGCGGTGATCCGCAGCGGCGGGGGGGCCGACCCCGCGGGCGGCGGATCGGCAGTGAGAGTCAGCATCGGGACGTTCTCCGAAGCAGGAAACGAAACGCCGGCGAGTTACGTTCGACCGACCGCATCCGGTGCGTCGCACCGTGCCAGCGCGTATTCGATGCTGTCGCACAGGGCCAGCCAGCTGGCTTCCACAACGTTTTCGCTCACGCCGACGGTCGACCAGTCCGCCGGTTCGCCGGGGCCGGAGCCGTGGGATTCGATCATCACCCGCACCTTCGCCGCGGTGCCCTCGGTCGGGTTGATGACCCGCACCTTGTAGTCCGTCAGCGAGACCTCGGCGAGTTGCGGGTAAACCGGCAGCAGCGCCTTGCGGAGGGCGGCGTCCAGGGCGTTGATCGGGCCGTCGCCCTCGGCCACCTCGTGCCGCACCTCCTCGGAGCCGTCCTCCATCGGGATCCGCAGTTTCACGCTGGCCTCCGTCACCGGCTCCTCGCCGGCGACTCGGGTCTCCTGCCCGCTCTCGATGTTCACCCGGTAGTGGTCCCGGTTGAAGTGCGACTCGAAGGTGCCGGCGCACTTCTTGACCAGCAACTCGAAGCTCGCCTCGGCGGCCTCGAACTGGTAGCCGGCGTGCTCCAGCTCGACGACCCGCGCCAGCACCTTGCGCATCAGGGCATCGTCGGCGTCGATCTTCAGCTTGGTCGCCGCGGCGACGATGTTGGACCGGCCGGACAGCTCCGAGACCAGGATCCGCCGCTCGTTGCCGACCTTCGCCGGGTCAATGTGCTCGTAGCTGCTCGCCAACCGATTGACCGCGTGCACGTGCATCCCGCCCTTGTGGGCGAAGGCGCTGGAGCCCACGAACGGCTGGCCGCGACGCAGCGAGAGGTTCGCCGTCTCGTAAACGAAACGGCTCAGCTCCGTGAGGTGTTGCACGCCGCCGTCCCCGTCGGCAGCGGGCCGCAGAACCTCGCAGTCCAGTTTGAGGGCGAGGTTCGCGGCGGCGGCGATCAGGTCCGCGTTGCCGCAGCGCTCGCCGACGCCGTTGATCGTGCCCTGCACCTGGACCGCCCCGGCCTGCACGGCGGCGAGGGTGTTGGCGGTGGCGAGGTCCGAATCGTTGTGGCAGTGGATGCCCACCGGACAGCGGACCGCCTCGCGGGCGGCCTGCACCGCCTCGGCGACGAAGTCTGGCAGGCTGCCGCCGTTGGTGTCGCAGAGCACGACGATCTCCGCCCCGGCGTCGGCGGCGGCCCGGATCGTCTCGAGAGCGAACTCCGGGTTGGCGCGGTAGCCGTCGAAGAAGTGCTCCGCGTCGTAGATCACCCGCCGGCCGCCGCTCTCGCTGGAGCCGGCCTGCAGGAAGGCGACGGAGTCCGCAATCATCGCTCGGTTCTCCTCCCGGCTGACGCGGAGCACCTCGTTCACGTGCAGGTCCCACGTCTTGCCGACCACCGTGACGGCCGGCGTCTCCGCGGCGAGCAGCGCCTTCAGGCCGACGTCGTCCTCCGCGGCGATCTCCCGGCGGCGGGTCATGCCGAAGGCGCACAGCGTGGCGTGCTTCAGGTCCACGTCGCGGACCCGCTGGAAGAACTCCGCGTCCTTCGGGTTGCTCAGCGGGTAGCCGCCCTCAATGAAGTCGAAGCCCAGTTCGTCCAACCGCTGGGTGATCAGCAGCTTGTCCTGCACGCTGAACGCGACGCCCTCCCCCTGGGAGCCGTCGCGGAGGGTGGTGTCGTAAAGTTGGACGCGTCGGGACATGAGAACGAAAAAGCAGAACGGGGCGCCCGGGGGACACGCGGGGCGGGGGGGAGGATACGCGAAACAAGCGGGGCGGTCCCGTAGGGTCCGCTATGCGGACCGCGTTCGAGGACGGCGGCCGACACACCAGTCGGTCCGCACAGCGGTCCCTACGGCAGAATCTCCCGCAGCCACCGCGGGCCGGCCTCCGCCTGCCGGGGGACCGCGGCGATCAGTCGGGCGACGAGGTCGTCGGCGGTGAGGCCGGCGGCGTCGGCGTGAAAGTTCGGCAGGATGCGGTGTCGCAGCGCCGCCGGGGCGACCGCGGCCACGTCGTCCCCGCCGGCGTGCACCTCGCCCCGCAGCGCCGCCCGGGCCTTGGCGCACAGGATCAACGCCTGAGCGGCCCGCGGCCCGGCGCCCCAGCGGACGTGCTCCATGACGAACTCCAGCGCCCCCGGGTTCACCCCGCTGACCTCCGCCCCCGGCCGGCTGGCCCGGGCCAATCGGGTCGCGTACCGCAGCGTCGCGTCGCTGACCGCGATTTTGCGGACCGCCGCCCGGGCCGCGAGCAGTTGCTCCCGGCCGATCACCGGTTCGATCGACGCCGGCGGGCCCGCGGTGGTGCGGCGGACGACTTCCACCTCGTCCTCCTCGGAGGGGTAGTCGATCGCGATTTGCAGCAGGAACCGGTCCAGCTGGGCCTCGGGTAGGGGGTAGGTGCCCTCGCTTTCGATCGGGTTCTGGGTCGCCAGCACGAAGAACGGGTCCGGCAGCGGGTGCCGGCGGCCGGCGGCGGTCACCTGGCGCTCCTGCATCGCTTCCAGCAGCGCCGCCTGGGTCTTCGGCGGGGTGCGGTTGATCTCGTCGGCCAGCAGCACGTTCGTGAAGATCGGCCCCGGCTCGAACCGGAACGACGGGCCGTCGCCGCCGGCGTGATTGGGAACCTCGCCGCCGCTGACGTCCGCCGGCATCAGGTCCGGGGTGAACTGGACCCGGTTGAAGTCCAGGTCCAGCGCCTCCGCGAGCGTGCGGACCAGCAGCGTCTTCGCCAGGCCCGGCACGCCGACGAGCAGGGCGTGCCCGCCGGCCAGCAGGGCCACGCAGGTCTGCTCGACGGCCTCCGTCTGCCCCACGATCGCCCGGCCGATCTGCTCCGTCAGGGCGCGGTAGGAGGTGGCGAGCCGGTCCAGCTCCGCCAGGTCCGCCTCCGTCGCCGGTCCCTCGGCGGGCGACGGGGCGAACGGGGGCGCGGCGGCGGGCGGGGCGTTGGCGGACACGCCGAAACCCTACCGCCCGGCGGCGATCGGTTCCCGCCCCGCGCGTTCCGCACGCGGCCCGATCGGCTCGAATCGTCCGGTCGGGGGGGCCGTTCGCTCCGGCGTCCCGTGCAGTTCGCCCCGCTTCTCCGCCTCGGCGAGCACGTCCACGTCCTCCCGTCGGCCGGCGGCGAGGTGGTAGTAGAGCCCGATCCCGCCGTCCAGCAGCGCCGCCCCCACGAACATCGGAATGAACTCCGTTCCGCCGGACAGCCCTGACGCCACGCCGAGGTCCACCATCCCCCCCAACACCGGGGCGCAAATCAGCATCCCGAGGTCGAAGAACCCCAGAATCAGCGTCGACGCCGTGCCGCGGTACCGCAGCGGGAACGTCTCCGTGCCGAGACTCACCACCGCCGGGAACAGCAGGGCGTGCCCGAACCCGACGAGGATCGCCGGCGGCACGAGGTGCCAGCCCTCGGAGACCAGCGGCAGGCAGAGGAACCCGAGCATCTGCCCGGCGAGGCCGAAATCGATCATCCGGTGCCGGCCGACCTTCTGGCTCCACCGCCGCGTCAACACCCGGAAGGTGAACGCGCTGATCGCGTAGCCCATAAAGAACGGGAAGATCCCGGGCAGCCCGCGGGCGGTGGCGAAGCGGGTCAGAAACACCGTCGAGACGGCGAAGCCGAGCCCCATCGCCCCGCCCACCAGCGTGACCGGGCCGGGCCAGTACCGGCGGAGTAGCGTGAGCGACCCAGTCCGCTCGTCCGGGGCATCGTGCCGGTAGGACCGCGTGAGGTACAGGGTGAACAACAGATAGATCGTCCCGCAGGCGGCGCTGGCGCCGAACAGGGCCAGATAACGGTCCGCCCCGACGGTTTGATAGAAGATCACGTCGCCGAGGATCGTGCCGGACATCATTCCCAGAAAGCCCGAACTGCCGAAGGTCGCGATCGCCTCCGTGCGGCGGCGGGCCGGCACGATGTTCTGAATGTGGACCAGCGAACAGCCGAACTGCCCCGCCAGCCCCACGGTGAACAGCAGCCGACCGAGGAAAATCGGCAGCCGCTCGCCCAGCCAGGCCAGGACCGGCCCGGCGTCCTTCGGCAGCGCCTCCGCCAGCGGACCGGCCGCCGCGAGCACCAACGCGCCGCTCACGCCGGTGGCGCTGCACGCGGCCCACACCTTCCGCACGCCCAAGCGGTCGATCGCCTCGCCGATCTTGAACCGGGCCGCCACCGCCCCGAACGTCGCCACGGAGACCGTCAGCCCGGCCAGCCCCTCGGTGCCGCCGAGGAAGTTGACCAGTTCTGCGAACCGAAACGTCAGCGCGTTCGAGGAGACGACCAGCAGGTTCGCCGCGAACGCGATCCAGAAGGCGGCGTGATACACCTCCGCCTTCGGCCGGCTTGAGGGGGACGCGGGCGGCGGCGGGGACGGTTCGGAGGTCGTCATGCGGCGGCGGGGCGAGGCGGCGACCGCGGGGCAGGCGGCGGGGCGGGAGTGTACGCGGCGGACACGCGCCGCCGATCGGGGTGATCCCCGTTCCCACAGAGTTCCTAAGAATCCACCCGGGCGAATCCGTCGTCGACGGAACCCGCCCCCGGGCTCAGCCGCCGAACGCCCCGTACCGTCGCACCCCGCGGCGGAAGACGACGCGGTTCACGATCAGCAGCCCGACCGCCCACGCCGCCCCCGTCAGCAGCACGCCGGGCAACTCCTCCGGCGAGTATTTGCCCAGCAGGATCGCCGCCGGCACGTAGGCCAGATATTTAAACGGCAGCCAGACGACGACCGCCGTCACCGGCTCCGGCAGCCAGTCCAGCGGAATCATGTGCCCGCTGAGGAAGTAGTTCAGCATCATATAGATGAACAACAGGCTGCTGATTTCCAAGAACCAGAAGCTGATCAGCCCGATCAGGCTTTCGATCAGAAACCCGATCGCGAACGCCAGTGCCAGGCTCGTCAAAAACGCTCCGAACACCGCGAAGCCCGGCCAGTCCGGCAGATAATCCCGGCAGAGCCAGAACACCAGCGCGAACGGCCCGGCGGCGATCAGGTAATACACCAGCTTGTGCGCCACCCGATGCACGAACAGGTAGCCGAGCATATCGATCGGTTGGGTGAGGTACTTTTTGACGACCCCCTCCCGCACCTCCAGGGCGATGCCGCTGGCGAGCCCCGGCATGCTGCTGAACGCTCGGCCGACCATCGCCAGCAGGTAATAGCTGATCATCTCCGGCAGCGAGTAGCCGTTCAGGCTATCCTCCCGCGTGCCGGCGTAGACGGCGGTCCACAGGAAGATCTGCGTGACGATCGGCAGGAACCGCACCAGCGTGCTGAAGGCGAAGTCCGCCCGATACGCCAGCCGCTCCGCCATCGCGGTTTTGAGGATCCACCAATTCAGTCGGAGGGACATGAACGCTCCTCGCGGGAGCGTCCCGGACGCTTCAAGCGTCCGGGACGCTCGGGTCGTGTTCGTGTTCTCCGAATAGATCCGCGATGACTTCCTCCAACGGCCGGTCGTTGACGCTCACGTCCTCAATCCGGTGCCGGTCCAGCAGGTCGGCCAGCACGCGGGGGATCTCCGCCCGGGCGACCTCAATGCGGGCCCGCGGGGCGACGGCCTGCAGCGGGGCGCCGTACCGCTCCAGGTCGTTCGGCACCTCGCCGGCGAAGGAGAGCTCGATAATTTTGTGGGTGCTAAATCGTTCCACGATCCCGCTCAGCGGGCCGTCGTGGCGGAGCGTGCCGTCGTCGATGATCACCGCCCGGTCGCACAGCGCCTCCACGTCCTTCATGTAGTGGCTCGTGAGGATCACCGTGGTGCCGCGTTCGGCCTGATAGGTCTTGAGGAAGGTCTGCACCGTCCGCTGACTGACCACGTCCAGTCCGATCGTCGGTTCGTCGAGGAACAGCACCTCCGGGGCGTGGAGCAGGGCGGCGATCAATTCCATCCGCATCCGCTCGCCCAGCGACAACTCCCGCACCGGCTGGCCAATTAACTTGCGCACCTTGAGCAGGTCGACCAGTTCGTCCAGCCGCGGCGCGAACTCCGCCGGCGGCACGCCGTAGATCTCGCGGTGCAGGTTGAACGACTCCTGGGCCGGCAGGTCCCACCAGAGCTGGTTCTTCTGCCCCATCACGAGGCTGAACCGGCGGCGGTAGGCGTTGGAGCGTTCCCACGGCGTGTAGCCGAGCACTGCGGCGTCGCCGTCGCTGGGGTGGATCAGCCCGGCGAGCAGCTTGAGCGTCGTCGTCTTCCCGGCGCCGTTGGGGCCGAGGAACGCCAGCATCTCCCCCCGCTCGACTCGGAACGAGACGTCCCGCACGGCGTGGACCTCGTTGTACTCCCGCCGGAACAGCCCGCCGACGCCGGCGAGCAGGCCCTCCCGCTTGCGGTAGACGCGGTAGGTCTTGGTGAGGCCGCGGGCCTCGATGGCGGCGGAGCCGTCGTCGGTTCGCGCGGCGCCCGCGCCGGCCGAGGCGGGACGGTCCGCGACGGCGGGGGCTTCCGGGGCGGCGACGGACATGCGGGCAGTCTAACCGGGTCGCGGGAAAGAACCGCCCCCGCCGACGGGGCGGGGGCCAAAAACGACAGCGTCCCGGCCCTCGGAAGGGG
>NZ_JBINJD010000101.1:0-18762 GCF_043951915.1 Alienimonas sp. DA493
GCCGACGAGCCGGAGGACGCGACGAGCTCCGCCGAGACGCTCAGCGCCGAGGGGCGGCCGCTCGGAACGCCGGCGTACATGTCCCCGGAGCAGGCCCGCGGCGAGCGCGACGCGATCGGTCCGGCGAGCGACGTGTTCGCGCTCGGCGTCGTGCTGTGGGAGACGATCGCCGCCCGCCCGCTGCGGACGGGGTCGCCGCCGGAGGTCGTGGACCGGGCCCGCACCGAACCGGTCCCGCCGCTCCCGGCGTCCGTCCCGTCGCCGATCCGGCGGGTCGTCGAAGCCGCGACGGAGCTCGACCCGGCGGCCCGGCCGGCGGACGGGGCCGCCCTGGCGGAGCGGTTGGCCGCGGCGATTCGAGAACTCGAGCCGGAACCGGCGCCTTCGCCGGCCGCCCGGGTGTCGCGGCGGCACGTCCTCCTCGCGGGCGGCCTGGCGGTCGCGAGCGGCGGCGCCTGGGCGGGTTATCGCGCGTGGGCCACGTGGAATCACAAGCGCGTGTTGGTGCAAACCAGTCTGCCGGGGGCGGACGCGTGGTTGGTGCCGCTGAACGGCTACGGCGAGCCGGACTCCGCCGCCGAAGTCTACGACGTCGAAGGCCCCACCCCCGGCTGGGCCCGCTGTCCGCCGGGCGACTACCTCGTGGTCGCGTCAAAGACGAAAGACGGCCCGGACGGCGAGGAGGAGTTCTGGAACGAGGTCGTCCGCCACGTCGCCGAGGACGGTCAGCCGTCCGGCGGCTTTCGTCATCGTTCGTTCGCGCAGACCGACGACGGCCTCGTCCTCCCGGAGATCGAACTGTTTTCCGACCGGCAGATTTCGCGCCTGTTAGAGCCCACCGGCACGCGTCTGCGGGAGGCGCCCGGGGACACGATTTCCCTGCGGCGGTCCGATCGGCCGCGTGAGGGGTCGGCCGCGTCGACGGCGCCGGATGCGGTCGCCGGGGCGGCGCCGGAGTATTTTTCGGTCCCCCGGTTTCTCGCCACGCCGCAGCCCTTGCGGGATTTGGCCGCGTGGCGGGCCGTCGGGCGCCGGCTCGACGAATCGGCCGATCCGCTCAGCCTCGCCTCCGAACGCGCGGAAGACGGCCGGATCGTGAACGTCTCGCACGCGGTCGCCGTGGACGTGCTGGAATCGGCCGGCCTGCGGCTGCCGACCGAAGTGGAATGCGAGCAACTCCGCCAGCGGCGCATGACGGTCGGGACCGGCGCGGAGTGGACGGCGACGGCGGCCGAGTTCGACCCGGATCCGCGGTTCGAGGAGTTCCTCCGGTCGGCCTGGCACCTCGGGCGGGCGTACGTCGCCCGCATGCTCTCTCCCGAACCGGACGTCGTCGGGCCGGCGACCGCCCGGACCTTGATTTCCGGCATGAAGACGCCGTGGCTCGGGTTTCGCGGCGTCCGCAGCGCCGGACCGCGTCGGAAGCCGACGGACTTCGTCCGTCCGGCTGCGGCTCCGACCCGGTCGGAGGCCTCCGCCGACGCCCTCGGGCGGCTCGAGGCCCAGGGCTACGTGACCCGTCCGGAACGATCCGCTTCCTCCCCCGCAGAAACGGCGGGGGAGCCGACCGGCGGTCGATGAGCGCCCCCGCCGCGGCGGTCCGCGGCGGAAACCGACCGGACGGTCGTCGCAACTACCGGACGCAATCCTGCGCCAAGAACGCCCAGTCCGCCGGATTCTGGGGCAATAGTTCAGTGCCCGTCTGGATTCGAAAGTCGATCTTGTCGTCGGCGTCATCGTCAACGTCGATGTCTGCGCGGATGAGGTACGGACCGGCGCGACGAACGTTGGCGGCGGCGTCGAGCACGTTCCCTTTCGCGGTTTCGTCGGAGAAATCGCTGGGGAAGTACTCCCTGTTGAACACGGTCACGCGGGGGCTGCACTGAAAGCCGATCCCGAACGTCCGCGTCTGGCCGGAATCGGGGTCGTAAACGACCACCTTGACGAGGACGAAATACGCGCCCGGCATCGTCTCCGTGATCACTTCGCCGCCCGCCCTTCGCGTGAACGTATAGCAGGGCAGTCGAGCCAGCTGGACGTCGTCCCGCGTCGTGCGAAGTTCCCGCCCGCCCAGCCCGCCGTCCCGGAGTCGGATCCGCTTCACCCCTCGGTAAAGCCGTTCGCGTCCCCGGGCCAAGGCCCGACCCGGCGGGGCGTTTCCGGAGAAATAACCGCTCGCACGTTGCGGGACGGCGCCGTCGACCGCGACCGTCGCGCAGTCCGGCTTCCCTCCGCACCCGCCTTCCACGACGGACGGCTCCTCGCAAGGGTCGGCGTTTGAGCCGTCGCCGATGTACGAATAGCACATCGAAACGTCCTCTTCCTCCTCGACCGGTTCCCCTCCACCCTGGAGCGCAGTACCTCCTCCGGGACTCGGTTCCAGGACCAAACAGTCCGTCCCGCAGCAGCATTCCCCCTTATCTTCGGTTTTGGGCCGGGGCGCTCCAGGGTCCGCGACCTCCGCCCCCGCGTCCTGCGCCGTCTGCGGCCGCCCGCCGCCGAACATCGGGTCCGGTTCGGGAACCAGCGGCGTCGGGTCGAGGAGCCCCAGGAGCGGGGCGACGACGAGCAGGACGGGCGGCATGACGACGACGCAAATTGGAGGTCGGGGCGGCCGGCGGCCGAGCGGCCGCATGCCGGTCTGAAGCGGATTCGCCGCCGCGGAAGGGTCGCTGCCGCGCCGGCGTCCGCCGTTCCGTCCCCGCAGCGTCCTCCGCCGCGCCCCCGGCGACAACGAAAGGCGGATCGCCCCCGCGAGTCGATCGCCCCCGGGCCGGACGGCGGCCTCACTCGGCCGCGGCGCCCGGCCGCGGCCGAACCGCCGCGAGCGCCCGCTCCCGCACGACCTCGGCGACGGCCTGCAGGCGGTCCCAGTCGATCGTCTGGCGGTAGATCGCCGCCATGCTTTCGTCGGCGTGGCCCATGATCAGGTCGGCGGCGGGCTGGTCGCGGGCGGCGTCGGCGTGGGTGCGGAACGTCGACCGCAGGCAGTAGAAGCCCCGGCCCGCTTTGATCCCCGCGGCGGCCCGCGCTTTGCTGAAGGCCTGCCCGACCGAGTCGGTCGTCGAGGCCGTCCCGTCCGGCTGGACGACGCAGCGGACGACCCGCAGCCCGTTGCGGGTCAGGAAGACGAGGTCCGCGTCCTCCTTGTCCCGCGGAGCGCGGCGGGCCTCCAGGGCGAGCCGGAGCACGTCGACCGTCTCCGGCCACAGGACCGCCTGGCGTTCGATCCCCGTCTTCGGCCGGGCGAAGTCCAGCCGGCCGGCGTCCAGGTCTAGGGCCGACCGCGGGAGGTCGGCGCAGTCGGTGTTGCCGAACCCGCAGTTCAGGCCCAGCAGAATCATCGCCCGCAGCTGGGGCGCGGCGTGGCGGAGCAGCGCCAGGCACTCCTCCGGGGTGAACAGCTTCGGGCCCCGGGCCTGGCGGTCCCGGCGGATGACGGACTTGCTGGGCGGGCGGAACTGCCGGCCGCGGACCAGCGGGCGGTCGACCAGCCCCTCGTCGTAGGCGAACTTGAACACGACCCGGCAGTGCCGCACGTAGTTGCCGAGCGTGACCGGCCCCCGGCCCTTCGCCAGCGCCGCCCGAAAGGCGGAGAAGTCCTCGGGGCCCAGGCTCGAGAGCGTCCGGCCGGTGCCGAAGTGCTTCGCGATCCGGGCGCAGTTCCGGCGGTAGGCGTCCCAGCTGCGGGGGGAGAGCTCCCCGGACTCGACCCGCCGCTCCTTCTCCGTGAGAAAGCGGTTCAGCAGGTCCCGGATCGTCAGCCCCTCGGTCGCCGGCCGGGGGGCCCGGCCGGCCTGCAGGTCGTCGCGGACCCGCTGGTACTCCTCCAGGGCGGCCCGCCAGTCGTTCAGCCGGCCGAAGTAGTGCAGCTTGCCGCGGATCTTCTTGCACCACCGCCCGGAGCCGCGGTGGGGGGTCAGCGGGAAGTCCGGGTAGGGCTTCTCGGCCGCGGCCGCCGCTCGCTTGCCGGGCTGGCGGGCGGTCTTCCTGCTAGGTTTCCGGGGCTGCGATCGGGCGGGCACGAGAGGCTCCTCCGGGGGGTGCGGTTGTAGAAACGGTTGTAGTGCACCGACGCACAGGTTACCGGAGATCGACGCAAACGCTATCCTCGCAGTCCCAGGGGGCCGTAGCTCAATCGGTTAGAGCGCGCGACTCATAATCGTAAGGTTGCGGGTTCGAGTCCCGCCGGCCCTAGTCGTTCGTCCCCGCCGGTCACGCCGCGGGCGGCGGGGGGCGGGCGGGGAAAGATCGTGGGGCGTTGATGGGTGCGGGGGGGCGGCGGTAGGATGGCGTTCCCCCCGGGCGTTGGGTCTTGACAACGCTCGCCCCCTCCCGCACGCCGGCCGGTTGTCGTATGGCCCGTTCGTTCGCCCCCCGCTCGTCCGTCGCGGCCCTGGCCGCCTTGGGGCTCCTCGCCGGGCTCCTCGTGGAACGCCCGGCCGTCGGGGACGAACCGGACGCCGCGGAGACGCAAACCGCCGCGGCCGAGGACGCCGATCGCGTCAGCCTCGCCGAAGACCTTTGGCCGGCGTTGCAGGCGAAGTGCCTGGGCTGCCACCAGCCGGCGAAGGCCGAGGGCGGCTACGTGATGACCGACCCCGAGGCGTTCTTCGCCGGCGGGGACAGCGGGTTGGCCGCGGTCACCCCCGGCGACGCGTCCGACAGCTTCCTCCTCGATCGGGTCACGCCGAACGCCGACGGGAACGCCGAGATGCCGCCGGAGGGGCCGCCGCTGTCGTCGGAGGAACTCGCCCTGCTCCGCCGCTGGGTCGAACAGGGGGCGACGCACGACCTGCCCGCCGCCGGCCCCCGCTACGACGCCGCGAACCCGCCGGTCTACACCCGCCCGCCGATCGTCGCCTCGCTGGATTGGGCTCCGGACGGGAAGACCCTCGCCGTCGCCGGCTTTCATGAAGTTCTGCTGACGAACCCGGCGACCGGGGAGCGGACCGGGCGGCTGGTGGGGCTCTCGGAACGGGTGCAGTCCGTGCGGTTCTCGCCGGACGGGACCCGGCTGGCCGTCGCCGGCGGGCTGCCGGGACGGACCGGGGAGCTGCAGCTCTGGGACCTGACGACCGACGCATCCGGCGTGAAGACGGGGGGCGAGTTGGCCCTCAGCGTGCCGCTAACGGCGGACACGACCTACGGGGTCAGCTGGACGCCGGACGGCTCCAAGGTGGCCGTCGGCGGGGCGGACAACGCGGTGCACGTGCTGGACGCGACGACCGGCGCCCGGCTGGTGCGGATGGCCTCCCACACCGACTGGGCCCTCGCCACGGCGTTCGACGCCGACGGCTCCCACGTCGTCAGCGCCGGGCGGGACGGCACGGTCAAACTCACGGAGGTCGCCACCGGCCGGTTTGAAGACAACGTCACCTCGATCACCCCGGGGGCGCTGAAGGGCGGCGTGCAGGCGATCGACCGGCACCCGACGCGGGACTTGGTGGTCGTCGGCGGGGCGGACGGGCTGCCGAAGGTCTTTCAATTGTTTCGGCACACGCCGCGGAAGATCGGCGACGACGCGAACCACGTCCTCGACCTGTTCCCCATGCACGGCCGGACCTTCGCCGTGCAGTTCGACGCCGACGGCGACCGGATCGCCGCCGGCAGCGGGCTGGACGGGGCCGGCGAGGTGATCGTCGCCACCTTCGATTACGAGGACGAGATCCCGAAACCGGTGCTGGAGGCGATGAAGTCCATCCCCGCCGGCCGCAACGCGGAACAGAAAAAGGTCCTCAGCGACTACCGCGATCAGGGGGTGAAATTACTGGCCCGCGTGCCGGTGCCGGACGCGGCGATCTACGCCGTCGCCGTCAGCCCGGACGGGGCGACGGTCGCGGCGAGCGGCTCCGACGGGGTCGTCCGGCTGATCGACGTCGCCGACGCCCAAATCGCCCGGACCTTCTCCCCCGCGCCGGTCGAGCCGGAGGAGATCGTCGCAGTATCTAACGCCGAGGCCCCGCGGGGCCTCGGCGTTACGGACGCTTATGAAGACGTCGATTATATCCGCGACGTGACGCCGGTTCTGTCCAAGATGGGCTGCAATTCGGGGACCTGTCACGGGTCGAAGGACGGCAAGAACGGGTTCAAATTGAGCCTGCGGGGCTACGACCCGCTGTTCGACGTGCGGGCCCTGACGGACGATCACGCCGCCCGGCGGGTGAACGTCGCCAGTCCGGACGACAGTTTGATGCTGCTCAAGGCGACCGCCGCCGTGCCGCACGAGGGCGGGCAACTCACCACGCCGAGCGCCGACTATTACAAGATCCTGCGGGCCTGGATCGCGGACGGGGCTCACCTGGACCTCAACGCCCCGCGGGTCGCCTCGATCGCCCTGACGCCGGCCGATCCGGTGCTGGAGCGGGCGGGGGAGACGGTGCAGTTCGGCGTGGTCGCCACCTACGCCGACGGCTCCACCCGCGACGTGACCCGCGAGGCCTTCGTGGAAACCGGCGACGGCGAGGTCGCCACCGCCGACGACGCCGGCCGGTTGACGGCCGTCCGCCGCGGCGAAGCCCCGGTGCTGGCCCGCTACGAGGGCGCCTACGCCGCCACCACCCTCACCGTGATGGGCGACCGCAGCGGCTTCGAATGGGAAACCCCGCCGACCTGGGGGACGATCGACGAACTCGTCGCCGACAAGTGGCGAACGCTGAAGATCCGCCCCTCCGGCCTGTCCGACGACGCGGCCTTCCTGCGGCGGGTGCACCTCGACCTGACCGGCCTGCCGCCGACGGCGGACGACGTGGAAGCCTTCCTCGCCGACGACCGCCCCACGCGGGAGAAGCGAGACGCGGTGATTGACGAGTTGATCGGCTCGGACGACTTCGTGGAGCACTGGTCGAATAAATGGGCCGACCTGCTCCAGGTGAACGGCAAGTTCCTTGGGAAAGAGGGGGCGACGGCGTTCCGCGACTGGATCCGCGGCGAGGTGCGGGCCAACACGCCCTACGACGAGTTCGCCCATAAAATCCTGACGGCGACCGGCTCCAACAAGGAGGCCCCGCAGGCGAGCTACTACAAGATCCTCCGCCAGCCGGACCTCACGATGGAGAACACCACGCACCTGTTTTTGGGCGTGCGGTTCAACTGCAATAAATGTCACGACCACCCCTTCGAGCGGTGGACGCAGGATCAATACTACGAGACCGCCGCCTTCTTCGCCCGGCTCGACCTGAAGCGGGATCCGGCCAGCGGCGACCGGAAGATCGGCGGCACCGCGGTCGAGGGGGCGCAACCGCTGTACGAGATCGTCGGCGACAAACCCGCCGGCGAAATGATCCACGAACGCACCGGCGCCGAAACCGCCCCGAAGTTCCCCTTCGAACTGGCCAGCGCCGAGACCGCCGCGGACGACGTGAGCGAAGGCGCCGCGGGCGACGCCGAGGACGACCGCACCCGCCGGGAGCGCTTCGCGGATTGGGCGACGAGCCCCGAGAACCCCTATTTCGCCCGCAGCTACGCCAACCGCGTCTGGGGCTACCTCACCGGCGTGGGGCTGATCGAGCCGGTGGACGACATCCGGGCCGGCAACCCGCCGACCAACCCGGAACTGCTGGATCACCTCACGGAACAATTCGTCGCCAGCGACTTTAACGTGCGGGAACTCATCCGCGAGATCTGCAAGTCGCGGACGTATCAGCTCTCCGTCGCCTCCAACGAGTGGAACGAGGACGACACCCGCAACTACGCCCGGGCCACGCCCCGCCGGCTGCCGGCCGAGGCCCTGTACGACGCGATTCATCAGGTCACTGGCACGCCCTCGAAGCTGCCCGGTCTGCCGGCCGGGGCCCGGGCGGCGACGCTGCCGGACGCCGCCACGACCCTGCCGGACGGGTTCCTCAACACCTTCGGCCGGCCGGTGCGGGAGAGCGCCTGCGAGTGCGAACGCAGCGACGAGGTGCAGCTCGGCCCGGTGATGGCGCTGGTCAGCGGCCCGACCGTCAGCCGGGCCCTGTCCGACCCGGCCGGCTCGCTGGACGAACTGGCGAACGAAATCGAAGACGACCGCGAACTGGTCGACGCCGTGGTGATGCGGGTGCTCAGCCGCCCGGCGAAGGAGAGCGAGGTGCAGGCGGTGAAGACGGCGCTCGACCGCGTCGCCGAGGACCACGCCGCCCTCGAAGCGAAACTCGCCGAGCGCGAGGCCTGGTGGGCCGAACGCGAATCGGTCCTGCAGGCCGAACGCCAGGCCGCGATCGCCGCCGCCGAGGCGGACCTCGCCGCCTACAAGGAAGAGATCGCCCCGACGATCGCCGCGAAGGAAAAGGAACGGGCCGACAAACTCGCCGCGGCGGAGCAGGCCGTCAAAGACTACGAACGGGCCGCCGACGAACGCCTGCCGGAGTGGGAGGCCGAACGCAGCGCCGAGGTCGTTGAATGGACGACGCTCGCCCCCGTCGCCATGAGCTCCACCAACGGGGCGAAGCTGGAGGTCCGCGAGGACGGCTCGATCTTCGTCAGCGGCCCGGAGGGTAAGACGACCTATGAACTCGAGTTCGAAACGGACGTCGCCGGGATCACCGCCCTCCGCTTGGACGCCCTCACCGACAAGGACCTGCCCGGCAACGGCCCGGGCCGGGCGAAGAACTTCGTCGTCAGCGAGTTCAGCGTCTTCGCCGCCCCGCCGGGGGACGACGCGGCGGGCTACTCACCGGTGCCGTTGCAGAACCCGCGGGCGGACTTCAGCCAGGGCAATTACGACGTCAAAACGGCGATCGACGGCAAGAGTCCGGCCCGCAACAACGGCTGGGCGGTCTCCCCGCAGGTCGGCAAGGACCACTGGGCGGTGTTCGAAACGCAGTCCGACGTGGGCGTGGCCGGCGGGGCGCGGCTGAAGATCGTCATCGACCAGCAATACCAGGACGGCAAGCACGCGCTGGGCCGGTTCCGGCTGAGCGTCGCCCGCCAACCGCGGCCCGTCCCGCTGGGCCTGCCGGCGGAGTCCGCCGCCCTGCTGGCGATCGCCCCGGAGAACCGCACCGAGGAGCAGAAGAACGCCGTCCGCCGGCTCCAGCTCGACGGCGACGCGGAATACAAGAAGCTCACCGACGCCCGGAACGCGGCCCGCATGCCGCTGCCGAAGGACCCCGGCCTGGAGCGGCGGGAGGCCCGGCTGGCCTCCGCCCGAAAGCCGGTCCCGCTGGATTCCCGGCTCGCCGGGCTGCGCAGCGACGTGAAACTCAGCGCCGAGCAGATGGAAACCGTCCGCCTGACCGCGGTGCAGGACTTCGCCTGGGCCCTGATCAACAGCCCCGAGTTTTTGTTCAACCACTAGTCTTTTTAACGCCGAGGCCCCGCGGGGCCTCGGCGTTACGCACGTTTCCCCCAGCCCGCACGCCCCGATGTTCGTCCTCCCCGGCTCCCGCGGCAAAGACGTCTGCGACTCCCACGTCGGGCGCACCCGCCGCGACCTGCTGCGGGTCGGCGGGTCCGGCGTGCTGGGGCTCTCGCTGGCCTCGATGCTGAACCTGAAAGCGCGGGCCGCGGAGACGGGCGGCGGGCACGGCGCCCCCGGTTGGAACCGGGCGAAAAGCATCATCATGGCCTACCTGCAGGGCGGGCCGAGCCATCTGGACCTGTGGGACCCGAAAGAGAACGTCCCGGACAACGTCCGCAGCGCCTTCAAGACGATCCCCTCGGTCGTCCCCGGGGTGAACGTCACGGAGATCCTGCCGAAGCTCTCGCAGCAGCTCGATAAGGCGACGCTCATCCGCTCGATGAGCTACACGCCCAACGGCCTGTTCAACCACACGGCCGCCATCTATCAGATGATGACCGGCTACACGACGGACAAGGTGAGCCCGTCGGGCCAGTTGGAGCCGCCCAGCCCGAAGGATTTTCCGAACTTCGGCTCGAACCTGATCCGCCTGCGGCCGGCGACCGAGCCGATGCTGCCCTTCGTGATGCTGCCGCGGCCGCTTCAGGAGTCGAACGTCGTCGGCAAGGGCGGCACCGCGGGGTTCCTCGGCAAAGCGTACGACCCGTATACGCTCTATCCGCCGGGGGACGACATGAAGATGGACAAGCTCGAGACCGTCAGAGTTGATGATTTAAAACTGCCGGACGACGTGTTCGCGGCCCGGCTGCGGCGGCGGGCGGACCTGCGGAAAAGCGTGCTGGACGGCATGCGCGAGATCGATCAGGCCGTCTCCGAGCACAAACTCGACACGTATTACGAGCAGGCCCTCGAACTGGTCGCCAGCGGCCGGGCCCGGGACGCCTTCGACCTCGAGTCCGAGCCGGACAGCGAACGCGAACGCTACGGCCGCAACACCTTCGGCCAGAGTTTATTATTGGCCCGCCGGCTGGTGGAGGCCGGCACGCGGGTGGTGGAGGTCATCTGGCCGAAGCACGCCAACAGCGACAACCACTCCTGGGACCAGCACACGGCCCTGACGAAGCGGATGAAAGACCAGTCCGGCCCGATGTTCGACACCGGTCTGGCCGCCCTGTTGGAAGACATGGACGACCGCGGCCTGTTAGAGGACACGTTGGTGGTCGCCGTGGGCGAGTTCGGCCGCAGTCCCAAACGCGGCGTGAGCACCAGCGGCAACAACAACTCCGCCGACGGCCGCGACCACTGGCCGTACTGCTACACGGGCTTGGTGGCCGGCGCCGGCATCCGCCGCGGCCACGTGCATGGCTCCAGCGACGCCACCGCCAGCGCCCCCGCGACCGACCCGGTGCACCCCGGCGAACTGCTCGCCACGATCTACCACGCCTTCGGCATCGAGCCGGAAACGATCGTCTACAACCACCTCAACCAACCGCGCGAGCTGGTCAAGGCGGAGGCGGTCACGGGGCTGTTCGCGTGAGGACGACAGGTTCGCCGCCGGAAACCGTAAACGCGGGATTGAGGTATGGCTGATTCCCCCCCGCCCCGCCGCACGCCCGCCGGCGCCGGGTCGGACGCCGCCGAGATTCGGCGAAAGCGAACGTTTTGGCTGTGGGCGATCGGGATCTCGCTGGCGGTCCTGGTGATCGCCCCGTTCGTCGGACTGGTCGGCACGATGGCCGGGATGTTCGGCGCTTATCAGGAGACCCTCCAAAGCGCCACGTCGCCGGAGCCGGCCGACTTGGCCGACGGCGTCTCCTCGGCCATGTGGACGACGGCGGGCGGGTTCGCGGTCGCGACCGTCGCCCTCCTTGTGTTGATCGTCTCGCTCGTTCGGGTCGTCACGCTTTCGACGGCCGATCCCGGGCCCCCGACCCGCACCGTCCGACATGACGACCGATGAGACGCTCTATCGTGGGTCGATCAAGGCCGGGTGGTACACCGCGCAGCTCGGCAGCGGGCTGGTCGTCTCGCCGGAGGCGCTGACGCTGAAGGTCCCGGGGCGGGCGTTCACGCTGCGGCGGGAGCATTTCCGCGGGACCCGCCGCACGGCGCGGCTGGGGATCTTCAAGCGCGGCGTCGTGCTCGAACACGATCAGCCGGACCTGCCGGCGCCGCTGGTCGTCTATCCCTCCTGCGGCGTGGACGAACTTCAGGCGACGCTCGCCGCACGCGGATGGGCCGCGGCCGCTTGACAGCGGGGGCGGCCCACGCGGTGATCGTCGCTCCCCCCATCTCGAGCCCCGGTGCATTGATGACGAGCCGTCCCCCCGTGGTCCGGCCGCTGCTCGCGGTCTGTTTGTCGCTGGCGTGCGCGGCGGCCGCAGCCGGAGAGGAACCGCGGCGGCCGAACGTGCTGTTCGTGTTTGCGGACGACCTGGGCTGGAAGGACGTCGGCTGGCAGGGCGACGGCTTCCTCGAGACGCCGCACCTCGATCGGCTCGCTCAGGAGGGCATGACCTTCACCAACGCCTACGCGACGGCGGGCAACTGCGCGCCGAGCCGGGCCTGTCTCTTGTCCGGCCTCTATACGCCGCGGCACGGGCTGTACGCCGTCGGCAGCACGGACCGCGGGCCGGTCAAACGACAGCGGCTGATCCCGGTCCCCAACCGCGACGGGCTGGCCCCGCGGTTCGTCACGATGGCCGAGGCGTTGAAGGCGGCCGGGTACGCCACAGGCCACTTCGGCAAGTGGCACCTCGCCGGCAAGGACGGGGCGCTGCCGACCGAGCAGGGGTTCGACGTCTCGTTCAATTCCTTCGGCGACAAGCCCACGCCGGAGGGCTGGCAAGGCAACAAACCCGGCCCGCCGTCCGACCCGAAGGGCGTGTTCACGCTGACGGACAAGGCCCTCGAATTTATGACGGCGAACCGCGACCGGCCGTTCTTCTGCTACCTCGCCCACCACGCGATCCACACGCCGTTGCAGGCCCGGCCGGACACGCTGGCGAAGTTTCAGTCCAAGGAACACGACGGCAAGCCGTCCGCGAAATACGCCGCGATGACCGCCGACCTGGACGCCAGCGTCGGCCGGTTATTACAGGGGCTGGACGACCTCGGGCTCGCCGAGAACACCCTGGTGATCTTCACCAGCGACAACGGGGCGACGAACGCCTCGCCGCAGGAGCCGCTGCGGGGCAGCAAGGGCGGATACTACGAGGGCGGCATCCGCGAGCCCTGCCTCGCCCGCTGGCCGGGGGTGATCGAACCCGGCAGCACGTGCGACGAGCCGGTGATCAACGTCGACTTCTACCCCACCTTCCTCGACGTGGCGGGGGCGGAGCCGCCCGCGGACACGCCGTTGGACGGCGAAAGCCTCGTGCCGCTGTTCAAAGGCGAAGATTTAGAACGGGAGGCGATCTTCTGGCACTTCCCCGGGTATCTGGACCGCCCGGTGGTGCGGGGCCGGCCGTCGGACGTGGCGCTAGGATTTCGGACCCGACCGGTCAGCGTGATCCGCAAGGGGGACTGGAAGCTGCACCTGTTCCACGAGGAATGGGCCCTCGACGGCGGCCGCGCCGCGGTGCCGGAGAACGGGGCCGTGGAACTCTACAACCTCGCAGAGGATATCGGCGAACGGAACAATTTGGCGGCCGCCCGCCCGGAGAAGCGGGAGCAGCTCTTGGCCGACCTGCTGGCGTGGTTCGAGTCGACCGACGCCCCGCTGCCGACGGAGACGAATCCGAAGTACGACCCGGCGGCCGCGGAGCGGAGATAGTCGAACCACCAACCCGAAGCGTCAGCGAGGGCTCCGGCGTGCGCAGCACGTCGGCCTGCGGCCGACGCCCTCGCTGACGCTTCGGGTTGGTGGCGCCGCCGGACGCACCGCCTCACGGCGACAGCGAATCGGACCGGGTCTAAAAATGAATCGCCCGGCCGTCGACGGCGAGGGCGGCTTCTTTGACGGCCTCGGAGAGCGTCGGGTGGGCGTGGCAGGTGCGGGCGATGTCTTCGCTACTGGCGCCGAACGACATCGCGGCGGCGCACTCGGCGATCAGGTCGCCGGCGTGCGGGCCGATGATGTGCACGCCCAGCACGCGGTCGGTCGCTTTGTCGGCGAGGATCTTCACCTGGCCCTCCGTGCTGCCGATCGCCTTCGCCCGGCCGTTGGCGACGAAGGGGAATTTTCCTTTCCGGTACTCAACTCCTTCCTTCTTCAACTCTTCTTCGGTCTTACCGACGGCGGCGATCTCCGGGGAGGTATAAACGATGCTGGGGATCACGCCGTAATCGATATGCCCGTGACCGGTGGCGAGGCGTTCGACGCAGGCGATGCCCTCCTCCTCGGCCTTGTGGGCCAGCATGGCGCCGCCGATCACGTCGCCGATCGCGCTGACGCCGGGGGCCGCCGTATAATGCTCGTCGACGGGGATGAAGCCGCGTTTGTCGGGTTCGATGCCGACCGTCTCCAGGCCCAGCCCGTCGGTGTAGGGGCGGCGGCCGACGCTCATCAGGACCTTGTCGCACTCGATCGGGTCGCCGCCCTCGATCAGGACTTGGCCGCCCTTCTCGTCCCGGCGTTCGACGCCGATCACCTTCGTGCCGAGTTTGAGATCGAGGCCCTGCTTGCGGAACGTCTTCTCCGCGGCCTTGGCGATCTCCTGGTCGTTGAGCGGCAGAATATGGTCGAGGTACTCCAGCACCGTGACCTTCGCCCCCAGCCGCTTCCAGACGGTTCCCAATTCCAGGCCGATATAGCCGGCGCCGATGACGACGAGGTGGTCGGGGACCTCTTCGTAGGAGAGGGCGCCGGTGCTGTCGGTGACGAACTCGCCGTCGATCTCGATGCCGGGCAGGCTGGCCGGGGCGCTGCCGGTGGCGAGGATCACGTGCTTGGCGGCCAGCGTGCCGGCGTTTTCGCCGTCGACCTTCACGAGTACCCGGTCGCCGTCGCGGCCGGCGAGGGTCCCGCGGCCGGCGACGCGGGTCACCTTGTTCTTCTTGAACAGGTGGGCGATGCCGCCGGTCAGGGCGGTTACGGTGCCCTCCTTGTCCTTGAGCATCGCGGGCAGGTCGAGCGTCAGACCGTCGAACTTCACCCCGCGGGCGGCGAAGCCGGTTTGGGCTTGGTGGTAGATCTCGCTGCTTTCCAGCAGGGCCTTGGAGGGGATGCAGCCGACCCGCAGGCAGGTGCCGCCCAGGGCAGGCTCCAGCTCCACGCAGGCGACCTTCATGCCGAGTTGGGCGGCCCGCAGGGCGGCGACGTACCCGCCGGGACCGGCGCCGATGACGACGAGGTCGAAGTCGCGGGCGTCGGCCGGGGCGGCGTCGGCGGAGGGGGAGGCGTCCTGGGGCATGCGGGGGGGGGACGGGGAGTCGGCGGGGGCGGGCGAACCGGCGGGGGAAACCGGGGCAGGCGGGGGCGAACGGGGGAACGGGCGGGAATCATAGACCCGCGGCCGCCGTTCCGCACCGGGCGGCGGAGCGATTCGCGGACGGCGATGCGTTGGGGGATTCCACCCCGTCGGGGGCGGGTGTAGTGTGACGATCCACGGGGCTGCCCGCCTGACCTGCCGAGGCCCTCCGACCGCTCGAACCCTTTCGCTCGGCATGCCGTCCGCTCTCGATCCGACGCGGTCCGAAATGGACTATTCGGCGTTGGATATCGCCATCGAGGACGCCGCCTCGGGCGTGGGGCTCCCGTTCCTGCCCGGCCCGCCGCCCCCCCCGCTGCGGGCGCCGAAACTGGTGGGCGTGGCGATTTTGGACCGGCGGCTGCGGTATCGCCGGATCGACGCGTCGCTGGCGGCGGTCAACGGGCTGACCCCGGAGGAGCACCTTGGCAAGACCCTCGCGGAGGTGCGGCCGGACCTGGCGGAGACCATCAGCCCGGTGCAACGCCGGGTGATGGAGACCGGCGAGCCGCTGCTGTCGGTTCCCGTCGAGGGGTCCGTCCGCACGGCCCCCAGCGGGCGGCGGTGGCTGGCCAGCTACTTCCCCCTGCCCCCCAGCGCGGAGTCGCTGAAGGTCGGCCGGGAAGGCCCCGCCGGCGTGGTGGTCGTCGTGCGGGAGGTGGACGAGGAACTGGTCGACCGTCCCCGCGGCGTCTCCGACGAACGCTTCCGCGAACTGGTCACCCAGACCACCGTCGGCCTGGCGCAGGTCGACCGGGAGGGGACGTTCCTGTACGTCAACGACCGCTTCTGCGAGATGACCGGCTGGGCTCGGCACGAGCTGGTGGGGGTCCGCACCCAGCAGGAGATCACCCACCCGCACGACGCCGGCCGCAACGAGGTGAAGTTCTCCCGGGCGTTGAAGACCGGGGAGCCGTACCTCAGCGACAAGCGCTACCGCCGCCCGGACGGCCGCAGCGTGTGGGTGCGGAACACGACCACGGTGCTGCCCGGCCCGGACGGGCAGGCGGAAAGCCTGTTCGCCGTGGCGGTCGACATGACCGACCGCGTCCGCACCCAGCGGGCGCTCTCCCGCAGCGAAAGCCGCCTGCGGCTGGCCACCGAGGCCGGCGGGATGGGCGTGTGGGCCTTCGACCTGAAGCGGGGCACGGCGGATTGGTCCTCCGAGGCGCTGGAGATCTACGGCGGCGGCTTCGACGGCAAGCCGACCCGGGAGGAGTTGCAGGCCCGCGTGCACCCGGACGACCGCGCCCGCGTGGAGCAGGCGGAGCCCCGCCCCGCGGACGGCGGGCCGGCCCGCGTGGACGTGACTTACCGCGTCGTCCACCCGCCGCGGCCCGGCCGCGCGGAGGGCGAAATCCGCTGGGTGCGGGCGCTGGGCGAGCAGTGGTTCGACGAGTTCGACCGCCCCCTGCGCAGCGTGGGCGTGCTGCGGGACGTGACCACCGAGCACGTCGCCGCCGACAAGCTCGCCCAGAGCGAACGCCGGCTGCGGCTGGCCGTCGACGCCGCCGACCTGGGCATCTGGGAGTACGACGTCGCCGCCGACTCGTGCGACTGGGACGAGCGTACCGCGGAACTGTTCGGCCTCTCCGCGGAGTACCGGGCCGGTCAGCGGCAGTTCACCGCCGAGGAGATGCTCGCCGCCGTGCACCCGGACGACCGGGACCGGATCGCCGCGGCGTTCGCCGCGAGCCTCGACCCGGCGGGCGCCGGCAAATACGACGTGGAGCACCGCGTCGTCCATCCGGACGGGGCGGTCCGCGTGCTGGCGGTGTCGGGGGAGGCGTCGTTCGTCGGCTCCGGGGCGTCCGGCTCCCCCGACGCCCGCCGGGTCCTGCGGGTGACCGGCACGGCGAAGGACGTGACCGAACGCCGGGCCCGCGCCCGCCGCCTCGCCGACAGCGAACGCCGCCAGCGCCTGGCCCTCGACGCCGCGGAGACCGGCACCTTTGAGTACGACCCCGCGACCGGTCTGATGGAGTGGGACGCCCGCACCCGGCGGTTCTTCGGGGTGGACGGCCCGGAGTACGGCGGCCGCACGCAGTTCGTGGTCGGGTCGGACGGCGGGGAGATGCTGACGCTCACCCACCCGGACGATCAGGACGCGATGCGGGCGGCGCTGGCCGCCTGCTTCGACCCGGACGGCGACGGCCGCTACGACCTCACGCACCGCGTGGTGCACCCGGACGCCTCCGTCCGCTGGCTGCGGGCCCAGGGGGAAACGCGGTTCGAGGGCGTCGGCCCGGACCGCCGCGCCGTGCAGACCAGCGGCACGGTGCGGGACGTGACCGCGGAGCGCCGCCGGGAGGCCCGCCTCGCCGAGACCGAGCAGCGCCGCCGCTTCGCCGCCGAGGCCGCCGACCTCGGGGCGTTCGACTTCGACCTGCGTCGCGGCCGGCTCTGGTGGGACGATCGCTGCCGGACGATCTTCGGCTCCTCCGCCGGCGAGGTGGCCGACGTCAACGCCGCCTTCGACCGGATTCACCTCGACGACGTGACCCGCGTGCGGGCCGCCGTCGAGGCCGCCTGCGCCCCGACCGGCAGCCCCCGCTACCAGGTCGAATACCGCGTCGTGCACTCGGACGGCGCCGTCCGCTGGGTGCGGGCGAACGGCGAGAGCCGGTTCGAAACCCCCGGCGAGCCCGCCGCCCGGCTGCTCGGCTGCGTGCGGGACGTCACCGAGGACCGCGAGCGGGAGGAGAGGCTGCGGCTCAGCGAGGAACGCCAGCGGCTGGCCGCCGCCGCCTCCGAGTTGGGCAGCTTCACCCGGGACCTGCGGACCGGGGAGGTCTGGTGGGACGAACGCAGCCGGGAACTGTTCGGCATGTCCGGGGAGACCGTCTCCTCGGACGCCACCCTCGCGCGGCTGCACCCGGACGACCATGAGCGGCTCCGCGCGCGGGTCGACGCCGCCGTGAACCGCACCGCACCGGCCCGCTTTCGGGTGGAGTACCGGCTGCCCCAGCCGGACGGTACGGACCGCTGGATTCGCTCCCAGTCCGAGGTGCAGTTCGACGGGCCGGAGGGGCCGGCGGTGCGGGTCATCGGCTACCTGCAGGACGTGACCGCCGAGAAACGCTACGCCGCCGCCCTCGAGGAGGCCAAGGCCCGGCTGGAGCAGGCCAACGATCGGCTGGAGCGGGAGGTCGCCCGCCGCACCGCCCAGCTGCGGACCGCCGCCGAACGCCTCGCCGAGGCCGGCCGGCAGGAGCGGGACCGCATCGCCCACGTGCTGCACGACCACCTCCAGCAGATCCTGGTCGGGGCGAAAATGAACCTGTCGGCGCTGACGATGACCTCCGAGGGGCCCGCCCGGGAGCTGTCCGAACGGGTCTCCGAACTGATCGACGAGGCGATCGGCGAAAGCCGCAGCCTGTCGGCCGAACTCTCCCCGCCGATCCTCCGCAGCGCCGGGCTGGGGCCGGCGCTGGGCTGGCTCGCGGAGCAGTTCCGCAGCCGGCACGGTCTGGAGGTGAAGGTCGAGACCGACGCCGACGCCTCCGCGGCGCTGGACGACTCGCTGGCGGCCCTGCTGTTTGGGGCGGCCCGGGAGGGCCTGCTCAACGCCGCCAAACACGCCGAGGCCAAGAGCGTCCGCCTGAAGTTCGAGCGCTGCGTTTGCGGGCCCGACTGCGGCCTGCCCGGCGCCGCCCGCGGGGACTGCAGCGGCGTGCGGCTGACCGTGGCCGACGACGGCATCGGGTTCGACACCGCCGCCGAGGACGGCGAGTCCTCCGAGTCCCCCACCGGCTTCGGCATGAGCGACCTGCGGCAACGGGTCGACCTGCTGGGCGGCGTCGTCAACGTCGCCAGCGCCCCCGGCGCCGGCTGCACCGTCGAGGTGTGCGTCCCCCTGACGTCCGCCGGCGCCGCGGCGGAGCCCCACGCGCTCATCTGACCGCGCTGATCTGATCGCGCTGATCCGACTGCGTTGCGGCGGCCGATCCGCCGGCGCCGCGGGCGCAAGAAAAGACGCGGCGCGGCGGGGTCCCCTCCAACGCTCCCAGCGTTATCCCGCCGCGCCGCGTACGACGGCGCGTCGTGGCCGGGACGGCGGAACCCGCC
>NZ_JBINJD010000102.1:0-18752 GCF_043951915.1 Alienimonas sp. DA493
CCGTTCTTCATCGTCCGACCGCCTCCACAATGCGGTCCGCAGAGCGGACCCTACGGCCCCCGCCGTTACGGCAGCAGCAGGAAGGAGCCCGCGGCGGCGGCGCCCTCGGCTTCGAGCGGCGGGGGGGCGTTGGCGGCGAAGCCGAACTGGCGGCAGGGCGGGCAGTCGGGCGTGACCGTCGCCGGCATGCAGTAGGGCCGCGTCGCCGCCCACCACGGCGGCCGCGGGACCGTGCCGAACGGGACCGCGCCGAAGAGGTGCGCCCCGTGGACCAGCGGCTGCATGCACGGCCCGCGGGCCGGATTCGGGTCCTCGAAGCGCGGGCCAAGCACGTCTTCGGGCCGCTCCACCGCGCGGGATACGGTCGGCGCCAGCCGTTCGCAGTCGTCCGCGGGGTCCGTCGCGGCCCACCACGCCAAGGCGGCGGCCGCTGCGGGGACGGCCGGTTGTCGGCCCGCCGCCGGCGTGACGGCTTCGTCGGCGATCGGAGCGTCCGCCATCACGGCGGCCGGGGCTTCCGCCGGGGCGGCGGCCCACCAGGCGAGCGCCGCGGGCGGGGCGTCGGGCGTTGCGCCGGCCGGTTCGCGCGGCGGGGTCGGGGCGCCCCGCCACCAGGCGAGCGCCGCGGGACCGGCCCCGGGGGCGTCGGCGTCGTCCTCAGCCCACCAGGCCAGTTCCTCGGCGAGGACGGACTGCTCGGCGGGCGGGCGGGGGGGCGCCGTCCCCCACGAACCGTCGCCGTCGCCGGGGGCGCCCGGGTCGGCGAACAACTCCGGCGTGGCGGCGGCCCGTTCGAACGCCGCCGCCAGGGAGCGGGGCGGCCGGTCGGCGTCGTCAATCGTCGCCGCCCCCGCCGAAGTCAGCGTTCCCGCCAAGGCCGCCGCCCCGGCCAGCAGCGCCGGGGCCAGCGACCGGGCCGGGGCCAGCGTCGGCTGGCTCGGGAGTTCGTCCCGGCGACCTCGGACGCGGTTCCGCGGGCGGCGGGCGGCGGGACGGGGCATCGGTCGGCCGGGGACGGTGAGACGAGCTGGGGGGCCGGCGCAATCCCATCCCCCGGATTCGGGTATCGGCGCCGGAGGCGACGGCGGTTCGGATTGTTCGGAAAAAACGCGAACCGCACCCTCCGCCGAACCGCTCCTCAACGTCCGCAGCCCGCGTTCCCCTCGCCCCCCTCTGGGGGCGAGGGGAGAACCGGACGGCGTCCGCTCACGGCCGGCGGGCCGCTTCGTCGATGCGGACGTCCTCGCCGCCGCGGCGGGTCAGCAGCGCCCGGAGGGTGTCCGCGTCGATTTCGCCGGGCAGGGCGTGCACCGCCCCGTCGACCGTCGCGGCCTGAAACCCGCGGTCGTCGAACCCGCCCAGCGGCGCCGGGTCGACCGGCCGCGTGAGGTCGAACGTGAGGTCCTCCGGCTTCGTCCACGGGACCGGCCGTTTCGCCTCCACGAGCATCAGCGTGCGGACGGTCCCGTCGAGCGCCCCCCGGATGCGGGCCCCGGCGTCCGGTTCGCCCCGCGGCGTCCACGCGGTCGCCGTCTGCGGGGTCTGCCCGCCGAGGACCGCGAAATAGGCGGCGAACGGCTCCGTGCGGTCGTCGCCCGGGCGGCGGAAGACGGCCGGCATGTCGGCGAGGACCGCGGCGTTGGCCGGGTCGTCCCACGGTTTGGCGTCGTCGTAGCGGGCGCGGAGGTCCGCCTCGTCCAGGAAGGGCAGCAGTTCCACCCGCCAACTGCGGGCCACGCCGTTCTCCACGATCACCGCCGGCGGGAAGCGGCCGTGGGCGGCGTGGTAGTTGTGCAGGGCCAGCCCGAGCTGTTTGAGGTTCCCCTGGCTCGCCGCCCGCCGCTCCACGCCGGACTGCCGCACCGGCTGCGGGACCAGCAGGCCGACCAGCAGCGTGGACGCCTCCGGGGCCGCGGTCGTCAGCGTCACGCGGTCGCCGGCCTGGGCGACGACGGCGGCGTCGCACGCCGCCCGGATCGCGGCGAAGGTCTTCCTCACGGCCGGTGCGTCCGGGCCGTCGCCGGGGTGGGCCGAGATCGAATCTGCCATCCCGCCGGCCATGACGAGAACCGTCCGCAGCGCCGCCGCCGCCCGGGCCGCGGCCGGTTCGTCCGCGGACCGGGCGATCGCGGTGAGTTCCAGCCGGTCCCCTTCCAGGAACCGCAGGCCGACGGTCAGGCGGTCGACGTTTTTCAGCAGGGTCTGGGCGGCGTCGAGGTCGGGCGTGGCGCCGTCCCATTGTGCGCGAGCCCTCGCTCCCTCTGGACCGGCAAGAGCCTTCATCATGTCGAGGAAGCCCAACCACGACGGCCGGACCGCAGCGACGTCCAGCGCCGCCGCGACCGCGACCGGTTCGGCCGGTTCCGGTTCGGCCCCGTCGGCGGCGGGTTCGGCCGGGCCGAGGACGTCCGCCAGCAGGGTGCCGTCTGCGGCGGACTCGGCCGGCTCCGCGTCAGGCGGGGCGGTCCCTTCGGGGACGAACCGCAGCGTGCGGGCGTCGAGTTGAGTCACGGGCGGGCCGGCGTCCGGCGGGGCGGGGAGGTCGCCGACGGTGCGGACGACGAACGCCGTCGGCCGGTTCGGCCCGGGTTCGTCGGCGCCGCCGCCGGCCAGGCGGGGCACGCTGAGGGCGAATCGTTCCACGTCGTACAGACCGAAGCCGAAGGTCTGTCGCAGTTGGCGCTCCGGCCCGCCGCGCTCGGACAGCCCCGCGAGTAGCGCCGCCGCCGCGGGGGCGTCCCGCGCGGACCGGGCGTCCACGAGAAGCACGAAGTCCGCGTCGCCGGGGACGTAGGTCAGCAGGCCCGGCAGCCCGTCCGGCCCGTCGGGTCCGTCCGCGGCGGGGCCGGGGGCCGGGGCGGCGAACAGCAGCACGGCGGCGGCCGCGGCGAGGCGGTCGCCGGGCGGGCGGCGGGAACGCGGGGCGGCGGGGGCGGGAGCGAACATGGCGGCGCGACCGGGAGGGCGGATCGCCCTCACCGTACTGTCCTCGCCCCCGGGAGGCCGTCGCCGGCCGTCAGGGTCCGCGGTCACGGCCGGCGGTCGCGTTCCAGGGCGTCGAGGCGGGCGTTGGCGGCGGGGTGGCCGCCGGCGGCGTGGGTTCGCATCTCACCGGCGAGGGCGTGCACCTCGCTCCGCACCTCCTGCATCGCGGCGGCGTGGTCGGCGGCCCGGTCGTGGGCCTCGGTCCGAATGCGGGCCGCCTCCGCCTTCAACGGGTCCAGCGCCAGGGCTCCCAATCCGGCCAGCAGCGTCGCGGCGAGCCCCCCGGCGGTCAGCACCGCCGGCCAGTCGGTCCGGCCGATCCGCCGCACCTCGGCGCCCAGCGTGCGGACTTCCTCCCCCAACCCCCGCACCTCCCCCCGCAGAGCCGCCACCTCCGCGAGCAACGGCGAATGCCCCGGCGGCCCCGGCGGCGGGGCGGGCGGCGGGGCCGGGGAGAGCGGATTCGAAAACGACGGGGCGGACATAGGGGCGGGGCTCGTCTAATGTTCTTGTGAACAGTAAAGAGCCCATATCGTCCCGCGCCGCGGTGGGGGCTCAAGAGCGGTTCGCTCCTTCTGCGGTGCGGGGGGCGAAATGTTTGAGAACCACGCCGCGGCCGGTTTTCGCAGGTTCGAACCGGCGCCGGCCGTTCTTCCCCCCCTCGCCCCCCTTTGGGGGAGAGGGGTTGGGGGTGAGGGGGCTGTGACGTCCACGGGCCGTTCACCGCCCGTCCCGCTCTTCCGCCGGTGCCTCACCGCAGAGAGCGGAGACGGGTGAACCGTTCGCCCACCCTCACCCCCAGCCCCTCTCCCTCAAGGGAGAGGGGAGAAGAGCGTGGCCCGTCACCAGCCCGCCCCGGGCCTCATTGAATCGCCCGTTATAGAGACGCTCCCTCACGGTCGCGGCTCTCTTCACGCCGCCTTGGCCGCCGTCGTCGTCCCGCCGCGTTCCAGGACGAACAGCACGCTGTCGGCCCGCAGGTTCGGCCAGACCAGCCGCGTGGCGGCCCGGCCGGCCCGGATCGGCAGTTCGGCGGCGATCCGCACGCCGAGGTCCGCGGCCAGGTCCCGCATGTCCCGCAGGGTCATCACATGGAGGTTCGGCGTGTCGTACCAGGCGTGCGGCAACGCATTGGTGACCGGGGCCCGGCCGCCGAACAGCAGCTGGGCCCGCACCCGCCAGTGACCGAAGTTCGGCACCACAATCACCGCCCGCGGGGCGATCCGCAGCATCTCCGTGAGCACCCGGTGCGGTTGTTTGACCTGCTGTAAGGTTTGCGACAGCACCGCCACGTCGAACCCGCCGTCCGGCAGGTCCGGCAGGCCGTCGTCCAGGTCCAGCCGCAACACCGGCACGCGGCGGCCGACGGCCTCGGTGAAGGCGTCCTCGTTCCGCTCCACGCCCGTCACCCGGCAGCCGGCCCGGTCGCGGAGGTTCGCCAACAACCGCCCGTCCCCGCAGCCGAGGTCCAGCACCCGACTGCCGGGCGGGATCTGCTGGGAGATCAGCCGGTCCGTCAGTTCGACGGCCGGGTCCGGCGGGGCGAACCGACGACGCATGGGGCGGGGGCGAGGCGGGGGGGCGAGCGTGGGTGAGGGAGAATGTCGAATGTTGAATGACGAATGTCGAAACGGCCGGCGAATCAACGTCGTCATTCATCATTCGTCATTCGTCACGCCCCATCATCGCCCGCCAGCCGACGCCCGCCAACAACCACGCCCCGACGATCCCCGCCGCGACCGGCGTGACGAACCACGCCAGACTCGCGCAGCCGAACAACCCGCACCAGGCCACCGCCCGCGGGTAGCGACGGCTCTCCGCCGGGAGCCGCAGGGCGGCGGCGTTCGTCAGGCCGTAGTACAGCAGCACGGCGCAGGCGGAGACGCTCCAGGCCAGCTTGACTGACCCGCACGCCGCCCCCGCCGCCACGGCGAGCCCCACCGCCCACACGGCCCGCCGGGGCGAATCGTTCGACACGGCGGCGAACCACGGCGGCATCTCCCCCCGCCGGGCCATCGCCAGCAGCACCCGGGACAGCCCGAGGAGGAGGTTGAGCAGCGACCCGCCGAGAGCCGCGAACGCCCCGGTGGTGACGAACCAGCCGGGGATCGGCGAACCGGCGGTGCGGTCCGCGAGGGTCGCCAGCGGGGAGGCGCCGGCGAAGGCGCCCCTCAGATCGAATCGGACGCCGGTCGCCACGACCGCCAACGCGACCGCCGTGTAAAGGACGGTCGTCACGCCCACGGTCACGATGACCGCCTGGGGAATCGCGACGGTCGGGTCGCGGACCTCCTCGCCCAACGTTGCCAGCCGCCCGTAGCCGGCGAAGGCGACGAAGAGGAGGGGGACCGCGGAGGCGATTCCAGTCCACGTCACGCCGTCCCGCCACGCCGCTGGTTCGACCGCCCGTGCGTTAGGATAGCAGACCCAGAGAAACGCCAGCAGCCCCGCCACCGCGACAGCCACCAACACCGCGTTCCCCCAGTTCGACCGCCGCAACCCGCCGGCGACGAAGGCCGTCATCGCCACGACGAACGCGGCGGCGCTCGCCCCAATCAGCCACGTCGCCCCCGACGACAAGTCGTCGGCTTGGGCGAGGAGGAGGCGCTGGGGGAACAGGGCGAGGAGATAGCCGCACAGCCCCACCGCGGCCGTCGCCGCGCTCGCTCCCTTCGCCCCGAGGAACAGCCACCCGGCGAGGAAGCCCGGCCAGCCGCGATACCCCAGCAGGCGGTGGCCGTACTCGTAGGTGCCGCCGCTGACCGGGTGGGCCGCGGCGAGTTGGGCGCTGCTCAGGGCGTTGCACAGGGCCAGCGCCGCCGCCGCGAGCGTCGCCGGCACGACCGCCGGCCCGGCCACGTCCGCCGCCAACGCCACGCCGACGAACACGCCGGTTCCCAGCATCGAGCCCAGCCCCAGCAGCACGGCCCCCGGCACGCCGACGCTGCGGGAGAGCGAACCGTCGGGGGCGGGCGTCATGCCGGTATCGGACCGTTCCCGGCGCCGATTTGCCAAGGCGCCGCCGCGGTGGTCGGTCGGGTCCGGGCCCGGTCGTGGCGGCGAACGAGCCCAGGTAGGGTGCGGCGTCCGCCTCCCCGCGAGCCCCCGCCATGCGTCCGCCCGCCCGCCCGACCCTCGTCCCCCTGCTGACCGCGGCCTTCCTCGCCGCGGCCGCGGCCCCGTTCGCCCCCGCCCAACAGGCCCCCGCCAACGACGACGGCGGCGGGGCGCCGGCGGAGAAGCACGGCTACCTGCTCGTCCCTAACGGGCCGGTCTCGCCGGAGTTCGACGCCGGGTTCTCCCTGTACGCGGCGGCCTGGCCGCTGCTGGAGACCTACCCCGGCCAGCGGTTCCAGAGCGGCCTGTTCGGCACCTGGATGCACCCGCTCCACGAGTCGGAGCCGGAGGAGCGGCTCTACAACACCATTGAGGGCGGGTTGGGCTGGTGGCGGGACACCCGCTTCGCCACCGCCACGCCGAAGTTCATCATGGGCGGCGTGGCGCTGAACTTCTCCGCCTGGGCCAACGGCCCCGGGGCCGGCAAGGGGCGGGACTGGGCCAGACCCAACGGCAAGCTCGCCGTGGTGCAGCTCAGCCCGCACGTCCTCTGGCCGCCGGACGGGTTGAACCTGAAGCAGGGGACCTGCGGTGAACTGTTCGGCTACGGCTACCTCCCGCTGCCGCTGATCGACCCGCAACCGACCACCGACGGCCAGCCCGTCCCCACCGGCGGGCAGTGCTGGACGCTGTTTTTGAACGCCGGGAACTTCAAGGGGCCGGTCGGCTTCTTCGCTCCCTCCTTCTGGTCCCGCCCGACGGTCGAGCGGCCGGAGTTGGCCGGGATGTTCCTCGACGCCCGCCCGTCGAAGGCGAACCGGGCGTTGCAGATGGAAACGCAGTTCGTCCCCGCCGTGATCGCGACCGCCGAGGACGGAACCCGCTACGCCCGGGTCGCCCGCACGCTGTTCCCGGCGAACCGGGAGGACGGCTCGCTGACGGTGCACGCGGTGACCTCTTACCGCCGAACCGCCCTGTGGGACGCGGTGGCGGACTGGTTCGCCGGCGGCCCCGCGGCCGACGGCCGGATCGACCCCAACGCGTCGACGACCCACCCGTTCCCGGGCCGCGGCGGGGCGACGTGGCGGATCGCGGAGCGGGGGGCGGAGCGGGAGGACCGGATCCGGCTGGACTGGGACGCCGTCGCCACGCCGGCCGCCTTCGCCGACGACGCCTTCGGCTACCGCTGGAACCCCGAGGTCACCGCCCGCACGACGGTCGCCGGCAAGCCGGCCGTCGTCCTGCCGGAGTACTACCGGCTGGGCGAGGACAACCGCGGGAACCCGCTGTGGGAGCCGATCGCCGAGTCCGCCGTGCCGGACGCGGTGCAGTTCGACGAGGCGCTGCTGACCACCCCCGGCGCCGACCGCCACGACCCCTACGTCACGCCGCTGATCGCGGAGAACCCGGACGGCCGGGACGCCACCGGCGCCGACACCGACGCGGCGGCGGTCTGGACGACTCCCGGCCCGGCCGCCGGTCCCTTCACCGCGCGCCCCGGCGACGGCAGCGAGGTGACCTACTACTGGTACCGCTTCGTCGATCAGCCGGCCGTGCGGCGCGCCGGGCTGTCCGACGCCCAGCGGGAGGTTCTGCAGGAGCGGGTCGAACGCCTGCACCGCCGCTGGACGCCGGACCGCGACTACCTCCCCCCGCCGACCGCCGGCGGCGCCCTCGCCGATCTCGACCCCGCATTGCTCGTCACCCCGCCGGAGGGGCTGGAAGTCGGCTACGTCCCTATCGCCGCCCGACAGGCGAAAGCCGATCCGGCCCCCTAACCGTCCCGTCAGCGTCCCGTCAGCGTCCCGGACCCTCCAAGGGTCCGGGACGCTCCGCCTGCGGAAACGCCGTCAGGCCGGTTCGATCAGCTCCGGCCCGTCGTGCTTCGGGCTGTTCACCGCCGTCGAGACCGCCCGGGCCTGCAAGCCGTCGCCGCCGCGGGACTGGGCCTCGCGGAGCAGTTTTGCCACGCCCTTCGGGTCGGTCAGGTCCGGGTCGAGCCAGGCGGCGTAGAGGTCCGGCGGGACGATCAGCGGGCTGCGGCCGTGCACCGGGGCGACGGCGGGGTAGGCCTCGCCGGTGAGCAGGGTGAAGGTCTCGACGGGCTCGCCGCCGCCCTTTTCCCAGCGTTCCCACAGGCCGGCGAAGCCGAAGGGAGCGTCGCTCTCGGGGGAGAAATAGTGCGGGACCTTCGGGCCGTCCTCCGGCTTCGACCATTCATAGAAGCCGCTGGCCGGCACGAGGCAGCGGCGTTGGGCGTAGGCGCTGCGGAAGCTGGGCTTGGTCGCGGCGGTCTCGCTGCGGGCGTTGATCAGGCGGTTGCCGATCGACTTGTCCTTCGCCCAACTGGGGATCAATCCCCAGCGGAGGGCGTCGCAGGTGCGGCCGTCCTCGCCCTCCCGCACCACGGGCACCGGCTGGGTGGGGGCGACGTTGTAGCGCGCCTCCCAGTCCGCCAGCGGGGGCTCGCCGGCCAGTTCCGGGGGGAGATCGAACTGCCGGACGATCTCCGCCGGCGGGTTGAGTAACACGAAGCGTCCGCACATGGCGGCAGTGTAGCGGCGTCGTCGCGCGGAGACGTTCCCGACGACGGTTCCCCCTCTCCTCAACGTCCGCAGGCCGCGTTCTCCCCTCGCCCCCTTTTGGGGGAGAGGGGCCGGGGGTGAGGGGGCTGTGACGTTCGAATGCCGTTCACGGTCCGTCCCGCTCTTCCGCAGGCGTCTCACCGCAAAGAACGGGGACGGGTGAACCGTTCGCCCCCCTCACCCCCGGCCCCTCTCCCTCAGGGAGAGGGGGGCAGAGCGAGGCGAACCGCTTCTCAACGTCCGCAAACCGTGTCCCCCCTCGCCCCCCTTTGGGGGAGAGGGGCCGGGGGTGAGGGGGCAGCGGCGCCCGAACGCTCTCCACGGCCCGGCGCTCAGAATTGGCAGCCCGAGGCGCGAGCCGAGGCGTGCTCGCATGGCCGAGTCGCCCGGCCTCGCTTGCGCTTCGGGCTCACGATTTCCGGGCGGCCGCGGACGAACCGTTCGCCGTCCTCACCCCAGAAACGCGTTGACGATCCGGCCCAGCCGCGGCAGTTCGTCTTCGATCAGGAAGGCGTCGTGGCCGTAGGGGCTGACCAACTCGGCGAACGTCGCGTCGCCGCCGGCCGCCAGCAGGGCCCGCACGACCTCCCGGCTGCCGGCCGTGGGGAACAGCCAGTCCGTCGTGTAGCTGAGGATCAGGAACCGCGCTTTCGCCCGGGCCAGCGCGTCCTTCAAACAACCGCGGCCGCGGGCCAGGTCGAAGTGGTCCATCGCCCGGGTCAGGTACAGCAGGCTGTTGGCGTCGAACCGCTGCGTGAACCGGCGGCCCTGATAGTCCAGATAGCTTTCGATCTGGAACTGCACCTCCTCGGCGATGTCGTGCTTGAAGTCGACGGCGTCGGCGTCGCCGCCGGGCACCTTGCCGCGGCGCTCGCCCTGCAGTCGGCGGCCGAACTTCCGTTCGATGCTCGCCTCGGACAGGTAGGTGATGTGGGCCAGCATGCGGGCCAGGGCCAGCCCGGCGTCCGGGCCGGGTTCGCCCCGTTCGACCGCCGCGTGGTAGTCCCCGCCGCGGAAGTGCGGGTCCGTCAGGATCGCCCGCCGGCCGACGGCGTTGAACCCGATCCCCTGCGGCCCCAGCGAGGCGGCGCTGGCGATCACGATCGCCGCCTCCACCCGTTCCGGAAACCGCACCGCCCACTCGAGAGCCTGCATGCCGCCCAGGCTCCCGCCGATGACGGCTTTGAGGCGCTCGATCCCGAACGTCTCCCGGACCAGTTCGGCGTGGACCTCGACGATGTCCCCCAGCGTGACGAACGGGAACCGCAGCCCCCAGCGTTCTTCCGAACCCGGCCGGACGCAGCCCGGCCCGGTGGTCCCGCTGCACCCGCCGAGCACGTTGGCGCAGATGACGAAATGGCGATCGGTGTCGAGCCCGGGCGGACCGGCCCCCGGCTCCGTCCCCGAGCCGGGGCCGACGAAGCCGTCCCACCAGCCGGGCTTTTTGTCGTCGGGGGAAAGCCGGCCGGCGACGTGGGCGTCGCCGGTGAGGGCGTGGCAGACGAAGACGGCGTTGTCTTTGGCGGCGTTGAGCGTTCCGTGCGTCTGGTAGGCGACGGTGACGGGGCCGAGTTCGGCGCCGCCCTCGGTGCGGAGGGGCCGCCGGTCGAACAGCGTGGCCGACCGCACCGTCGCGAGCCGCGGCGGCGCCGCGTCCGGCGTCGCGGCGCCCGCGTTCGCGGCGTCCGCATTCGGGGCCGACGGGCAGGGGGCGCCGTCGTCGGCGAGCCGGGGCGGTTGGGAGAGGAGGGCGGACACGCCGTCAGGATACCCGCTGCGGGCGGGCGGGCCGAACCGAGGGGGGAGAACGCGGCGCCGGCGGGGCGGAACACGGCCCCGGCGGGGGAAAAGGCCGAACCGCGGGGGGAGACGGGGGGTCGGTCATCTTGGCGCCCCGCGGATCTTGCCGCTGTGCGAATTGCGGTTTACGGTACGCCCCGCCGCGGCGGCGCCGCACCCACGCCGCTCGCCGCGTCCGCCCAAGAGCGCCGAGCCTTCCGCCCGGCGTTCCCGCTCCCCGATAGTGTAACGGTAGCACCACAGATTTTGGTTCTGTTAGTCCAGGTTCGAATCCTGGTCGGGGATCTCTTTGAGCCGGCACGGGCCGGCGGGAATCGGTGACCGTCGGCGAGAGGCGGCTGACGCGTCTGTTTCGTAGGGCTCCGCGGCGATCAGTAACGGAGACCGCCGCTCCTCGCCGGCGCTCGCTGCGTTGGATTCTGCGTTGCCCGTGCGTTGCCTGGTGCATTGCCCGGCCCCGGGGGACGAGCCGGGACTCGTCGCGGGGGCGCGGCCCCGCGGGTCAGGTCGACGTCGGTGACGGTGAGACGGTGACGGTGAGACGGTGACGGTGAGACGGTGACGGTGAGACGGTGACGGTGGTGTGCGGCCGCCGCATCGGTGCTGTTGCCGATCCCGCCGCAGATGACGCGCCCCGGAAACGTCGCGGCGGGCGCCCGCTCGGCCTCCTTGCGGGGCACGAAGTGGAGCTTGTCCGGGTTGCCGCGGACCTGGGTCTTCTGGCCCGCGAACGGATTCCGGTCGATCCGCTCCTTGCGAACCGCGGCGAGGAGCTGCTTCCGCGAGATCCACTCGGCGTTATTGAGCATCACGAGCAGGTGCCCGCCGTCGAGGGTCGCGGTGTCGTAGTACCGCACGCCCGGGCGGTCCGGCAGCACGATCGGGTTGGCGACCCCGTAAAACTGCCTCTGCCGCTGGCGCCCCTCCAGCTTGAAGACCGCGTTGACCCGTTCCAGGAAGATCTGGGGGCTGACGAGCTAGCGGCGGGCGGGGGTGAAGGGGGCGTCCGTGACGGAACCGTCGAACAGCGTCTCGTGGTCCGCGAGGTTGCCGTACGCCGGGAACGGGCGTTTCTGATCGAGCTTCGAAGCTTCAGGCGGCTAGTTCTCTTCGTCCGACAGTTCGGCGTCCGACTTTTCGGCGTCCAACAGCGTCACCATCGCCTCCCCCATCGCCAGCCCGACGTTGAGATACGTCTTGGCGTTGCCGCCGTAGTGGGTGTTGGAGCTGCCGCCCAGGCTCAGCGGATGCGTATAGACGGTGGCGACGGAGCCGGCGAGTTCGGGGTGTTGCGCCGGATCGCTGACGGCGAACTGGGCGTCGAGAATGAGTTTCTCGTTGCCGGAGGCGGTCTCCTTCTCGGTCTGACCGAGGGTGGCGACGACGAACTTGGCGTCCGGGGCGTCGAACTCCTCCCGGAGGGCCGCGGCGAGGTTCGCCAGGTTCTTTTCATACCTGGCCGCGTGGCCGGCGTCGTAGCGGTCTTTATCGCCCTGCCACCAGAAGAAGCCGGCGACTTCGTAGTCCGTGGCGCCGGGGTAGTACGCGTCGAGGTCCGCCAACACCGCTTTGGCGCGGGCGACGTCGCCGAGGTACTGCACGCCGGCCGTCCAGCCGATCGGCTCCGGCTCGGTCCCCTTCTCCCACCGCAGCGGGCTCTCGCCGAAGCCGGCGTACACGTAGGTTTTGCCGTCCTTGGGGTCGGCGAACTCGTAGGACGGCGATCCCGGCGGGAGCAGGTCCCAGCCGAGGCTGCGGTTGCCGATGGCGCTTTTCAGGAGCAACACCGGCTCGTCCAGCGCCGTGCCGAGCTGGTGCCCGATCCCCTGCTCCACGCCGACCTTGTCGCCGGACACGGTCAGCCATTCGTTCTTGCGCACCCTGTTCCGGCCCGGCCCGCCGCTGCCCATCACCGCGACGTTCCGCACGTCCGCCCGCACGGTCCAGTCGCCGGCCTCGTCCACGAGGAACGGGTACAGCCCCTCCGCCGTCACGGCCCGCTCCAGCCGGCCGTCCTCGTCGCCCTGGACCCGGCCCATCTCTAATATGTTCGACTGCCCCATCAGGAGGAACACCTGAACGGGCTTCGACGGGTCGGCCGGGGTCGGGTCCGGGTCCGGCAGTTGGGCGAACGCCCCGGCCGCCGGGCACAACGCCAGCAGGCCGGCCGCCAGCAGTCGGACTCCCGGCCGGAAGGTCCCCGGCGGCGGGGCGGGGCGTTGAGCGGGGTGACGCATCATCGTCCGGGCGGTGGTGGGTTCGGGACTCCTGCCGCGGCCGCCCGTCGCGAGGCGCCGGTCGCCCGGCCCGACAGATCGAAATCCACTTGACCGTCCGCCCCCGGGCTCGTCAAACGAAGCCGGCGGCGGCCGGCGGCGGCCGGCGGCGCGAACAGGCCGCGTTCCGCGAGCGGTTGTGCCGTTCCGACTCCGCATCTAGCGTGAGGAACGGGCGGCGGGATCGGTCGGTTTGAACTTCGTCGGGACGTTTTCCATGCGAACTTTCGCCCTCGGGATCGTCGCCGCGTGGACGGCGGTCGCCGCCCCGGCCGGGCCGCTGCGGGCCGGGGAGCCGGCGTATCGGTTGGCGACGTTCGACGTCGACGCCACGCCGCCGGTCGGGGCGCAGATGGCGTACGACCCGGTGCGGCGGGTCGACGAACTGACGCTCCGCTGCCGCGGCGTCGTGCTGCTGGGGGGGGACGCCCCGATCGTGCTCTGCGCCGTCGACTGGATCGGCATTGCCAACGGAGCCCACGACGCGTTCCGCGAACAGCTGGCCGCCGCGGCGGGCACGACGCCGGACCGCGTCGCTGTGCACGCCCTGCACCAGCACGACGCCCCGGGGGCCGACTTCACGGCGGAGCGAATCCTCGCGGACCTCGGCGTGACGAACTACCAGCGGTTCGACAGCCGGTTCCCGCGGGAGGTGCTCCGCCGCGCCGCCGCCGCGGTTCGCGACGCGCTCCCCGAGGCCCGGCCGGTGACCGCCTACGGCTGGGGCGAGGCGGCGGTCGAGAAGGTCGCCTCCAACCGCCGCATCCTCGGCCCGGACGGCAAGGTGCGGGCCGTCCGCTACACGACGACCCGCGACCCGGAACTCCGCGCCCTGCCGGAGGGCGTGATCGACCCGGACGTCTCCCTGCTGAGCTTCTGGGACGGCGAGGACCCAGTCGCCGTGCTGACGTATTACGCCTGCCACCCGCAGAGCTACTACCGGACCGGCGTGCCCAGCTCCGACTTCCCGGGCATCGCCCGCTTCGTCCGCGGGCAGGCCGTCCCGGCGGCGCTGCACGTTCACTTCAACGGCGCGGGCGGCAACGTCGGGGCCGGAAAATATAACGACGGCGACAAACGGAACCGCATGAAACTCGCCCTCCGCCTCGCGGACGGGATGGAGCGGGCCTGGGAGAGCGTCGAAAAGGTTCCGCTCGAAGCGGGCGACGTCGGTTGGCGCTCCGTGCCCGTCCAACTGCCGCCCGCCGATCATCTGAACCGGGAGGACCTGATCGAGGCGATCAAGACGGAGCCGGCGAGCGGATATATCTCGAAGGCGGACCAGCTCGCCTGGCTGGCCCGCGCGCAGTCCGGGCAGGAGATCGACGTGAGCTGCCTGAGCGTCGGCGACGTCCGCGTCCTGCACCTGCCCGGGGAATTGTTCGTGGAATATCAATTGGCCGCCCAGGCCCTGCGGAGCGACCTGCACGTCGCCATGGCCGCCTACGGGGATTACGGCCCCGGCTATATCGGGACGGCCGTCGCCTACGACGAGGGCGGCTACGAAACGAGCGCCCGGGCTTCGAACGTCGCCCCCGGGTCCGAGCGGATCCTCATGGACGCGATCGCCGAACTGCTGGACGCGCCCGCCGCCGAAACCGCGTCGGCCGCGGGGGAATGATGCGACCGGACCACAGAGGTACGAAACGCGTCGGCGCCGCGGCCCGGATCGCGGCTGCGGTTCTGCTGTTCGCAGTCGCGTTCCACCCGGGCGCGGCGCAGGACGATGACGCAGCGGGCGAGGATTACGCGGCCCAGCTCCCCCGCATCCCCCCGCGGTCGCCGGCGGAGGGACTCCAGTCCCTGCACACGTTGCCGGGATTCCGCGTCGATCTGGTCGCCGCGGAGCCGCTCGTGACGGATCCGGTGGCGATGAGCTTCGACGCCGACGGGCGGCTGTACGTCGTGGAAATGCGGGACTATTCCGAGCAGGACCGGGCCCACCTCGGCCGCATCCGCCTGCTGGAAGATACGGACCGCGACGGCGCGTTCGATCAGGCGACCGTGTTCGCGGAGGGGCTGTCCTGGCCGACCGCGGTGATCGCCTCCGACGGGGGCGTCTTCGTCGGGGCGCCGCCGCTGATGCTGTACCTCAAGGACACGACCGGCGACGGCCGGGCGGACGAGCGGCGGGTCGTCTTCGAGGGGTTCGACCGCTCGAACGTGCAGGGCTTGATGAACAGCCTCCGCTGGGGACTCGACAACCGCATCCACGGCGCCACGGGGACCGCCGGCGGGACGGTCGTCCGCCCGGACGCGCCCGACATGGAGCCCGTGAACCTCGACGGGCGGGACTTTTCGTTCGACCCCCGGACCCTCGACCTGCGGGCGGAACCGGGCGGCGCCCAGCACGGGATGAGCTTCGACGACTGGGGCCGGAAGTTCAGCAGTTCGAACAGCGACCATCTGCAATCCGTCGTCTACGACCCGCGGTACGCGGCGCGGTTCCCCGAACTGTCGGCGCCGCGGGTCCGGCACAGCATCGCCGCGGACGGGCCGCAGGCGCCGGTGTTCCGCCGCAGCCCGGTCGAACCGTGGCGGACGCTCCGCACGCGGCTGCGGGTCGCCGGGGCCGTGCCCGGCCCGGTGGAGGGGGGCGGGACGCCCGCCGGCTACTTCACCGGGGCGACCGGGGCCACGATCTACCGGGGCGACGCGCTGCCCTCTGAACGCGGCCGGGCCTTCGTCGCCGACGTCGGCAGCAACCTCGTGCACCGCAAGGCGGTGTCGTTCGACGGCGTCGTGCCGGTCGCCCGCCGCATCGACGAGGGGACCGAATTCCTCGCCTCGGACGACATCTGGTTCCGGCCGGTGCAGTTCGCCAACGCCCCGGACGGCGGGCTGTACGTGCTCGATATGAGCCGCGAGACGATCGAGCACCCGAAGTCGCTCCCGGACAGCATCAAACGGCACCTCGATCTGACGAGCGGCCGCGACCGGGGCCGGCTCTACCGCATCGTCCCCGACGGCTACGAACACCGGCCGGCGCCGACGCTGTCCGACGCCGGGATCGACGAATTGGTCGCTCTGCTGGCCCACGACAACGCCTGGCACCGCGAGACCGCCGCCCGGTTGCTGTACGAACGGCAGGCCCCGCGGGCGTTCGGTCCGCTCCGCACGCTGCTGGAGACGAGCGACCGGCCGCTCGGCCGGCTGCACGCGCTGGCGGCGATCGAGGGGCTCGGCCTGCTCGACGAGTCCACGGTTCTCGCCGGGCTTCGGGACGAACACCCCAGGGTCCGCGAGTTCGCCCTGCGGCTGGCGGAGCGGTTCCCGCGGTCGGCGCCGGTCCGCGATCGACTGACGGCCCTCCTCGACGATCCCGACCCGCTCGTGCGGTTCCAGCTCGCCTTCACGATCGGCGAGTTCCCCACCGCCTGGCGCGTGCCGGTCGCCGCGGAGCTGCTCGCCCGGTTCGGCGACGACCCGTGGCTGCGGTTCGCTACCTTCAGCTCCCTGTCGACGGGGGCCGGACAGGTCGTCGCGGCGCTTCTCGATGGGGAGCCCCGCGAGCGGACGGAGGCGGCCGTCGGGGCGCTGGCCGAACTGGTCGGCCGGCAGGCGGACCCGGCGGAGGTCGCCGCCGTGTTGCGGGCGGCCTCCGCGGCGCCGCCGGCCGACCCGCGGTCCGCGGCGGCGCTGACGCGGCTCACGCGGGGGCTGAAGGACTCCCGCAACCCGGTCGCGGCTGAACTCGCCGACGGCGACGGCCTCGCCGGGACGCTCGAGGGGCTGCTCGCGGCGGCCCGGGAGACGCTCGACGCCCCGGGCCGGCCGCCCGGCGAACGGGTCGCCGCGATCCGCACGCTCGCCGCCGGGACCTCGGCCGACGACGTGCGGCGGCGGCTCGCCCTGCTCGACCCGCGGGAGCCGGCGGCGGTCCAACGGGCGGCGTTCGAGACGCTCGCCGCCACGGACGACGACGCCCTCGGAGAGGAGTTGGTCCGCCGCTGGCCCAGCCTCGGGCCGGAGTTGCAGGACGCGGTGTTCGACGCGCTGCTGTCCCGCGTGCAGTGGAACGACGCGCTGCTGACCGCGATCGAGTCCGGCGAACTGCCCCGCTCCCGCTGGGACCCGGACCGGCTGCGGCTGCACCGGATCGCCGTGGACGCGGAAACCGCCGCCCGCATCGACGCGATCCTGGCGCAGGTCGACAGCGGCGACCGGGCCGCGGCGCTCGCCGAGTACCGGGCCGCGCTCGACCGGCCGGGCGACGCCGCGGCCGGCCGGCAGGTCTTCGTCAAACACTGTGCGACCTGCCACCGCGTGGGCGAGGAGGGGACGACGATCGGCCCGAACCTCGTCGCCGCGACCGCCCGCGGGCGGGAGACCCTGCTGGTCAACGTGCTGGACCCGAACCGCGAGGCGAACCCGGAGTACCTCAGCTACGTGGCGCTGCTCGAGGACGGCCGAACGCACACCGGGCTGATCGTGGAGCAGTCGGCGACCGGCGTCACGCTCCGCCGCGTCGACGGCCCCGACCTGACGATCCGCCGGGACGAAATCGAACTGCTCCAAAGCAGCGGCCGGTCGCTGATGCCGGAGGGCCTCGAACGCGAGATCACCCCGCAACAGATGGCCGACCTGTTCGCCTTCCTGGAACAGTCGCACTGAGGCGGGCCGGCGGCCGGGCGTCAGCAGCGCCACACGGGGTCGCCGAGGACGTCGAAGTTCGGTTCGATCCCCAGCCCCGGCTCCGCGGAGGCGGACATCCGCCCGTGCTCCCGTTTCGGAGCCCCGGCGGCGAGGGAGGTCGTCACGTAGCTGTTGAAGTCGGTCGAGGTGAATTGCAGCTCCGGCGGGACGCCCTGCGCGAGGTGGGCGATCGCGGCGGTGACGACGTCGCCGCCCCAGCTGTCCTCCAGCGTCATCGCGATCCCCAGGGACGCGCACAGGTCCCGGGCCTGCTTCGCCCGGGTCAGCCCGCCGAACTTGGAAATCTTAATGTTCACCACGTCCGCCGCCCCGTCCGCCGCCGCCCGGAGGACCGCCCCGACGGAGTCGATCACCTCGTCCAGCACGAACGGCAGCGACGTGGCCCGGCGGACGATCAGGCACTCTTCATAACTCTTGCAGGGCTGCTCCAGATAAACGTCCACGTCGCGGACGGCGTTCGCGACCCGCAGCGCCTCGTGCGTGAGCCACCCGGTGTTGGCGTCCGCGACGAGCTTGTCGCCGGGCTCCAATACCTCGGCGACCGCGCGGATGCGGGCGATATCGTCATCCGCGTTTCCGCCGACTTTTAATTGGAACCGACGATACCCCTCCGCCCGGTACGCCGCGACGTTCTCCGCCATCTCCGCGGCGGGCCGCTGCGAGATCGCCCGGTAGAGCGTGACGTCGTCCGCGTACCGCCCGCCCATCAGTTCGCACACCGGCAGCCCGGCGGCCTTACCGAGCGCGTCCCAGCAGGCCATGTCGATCGCCGATTTGACGTACGGGTGGCCTTTCAACGCCCGGTCCATCCGGTCGTTGAGGACCAGCAACCGCCGGGGGTCGGCGCCGAGCAGCGCGGGGGCCAGCTCCTCGATCCCGGTTCGCACGCCGCGGGCGTAGGCCGGCAGGTACGCCGGCCCCAGGGGGCAGACCTCGCCGTACCCGACGATCCCCGCGTCGGTCTCGACCGCCACGACGGTGGAGTCGAACACGTCGACGCTTTTGCCCTCGGACCAGCTGTACCGACCCTCCCGCAGCGGAAGGTCGACCTGATACACGCGGAACCCGGTGATCTGCACGGCGTCGCTCGTTCGGGGGCGGGGCGGCGTTCGATCCGAACGCCCGCGATTCTCGATGGTAAACCGCCGCGGCCGCCCGGCCCCACCTCGCCCGCGGCGGCGGACGGCGGACAGCGGACGGGACCCGGGGCGGCTACCGGGCGAAAACGCTGCCGGCTACCGTACCGGGCCGGACGACCCGCTCGCCTCGTTCGCCGCCCCGACGACCCTGAGAAGGCCGTACGCCGCGATGACCGCGATTCCCGTTCCCGTCCCGCCCCCGCTCCGGGCGGGCCTCCGACTCCTGACGGTCGCCGCGGCCCTGATCGTCCCGC
>NZ_JBINJD010000103.1:0-18566 GCF_043951915.1 Alienimonas sp. DA493
GGGGACCGGGCGACGGCTTCGACCGCCTGCGGGTGATGGTGCGGTGGTCGGCGACGCCGGCCTCCGGCGACCGCCGCGACCCGCAACGGCTCGGCCCGCAGCGGATTCGCACCGACGAGATGATCCTCAAACGCAAACGGGGGGCGCTCTCGGCGGTCGACCGGACGTTCTCCTCGGCCGGCTGCGAGAACTGCGGCGCCCCGATCGACGCCTCCCGCCGGGACGCCTGCGCCTTCTGCGGGGCCCCGCTCAACGACGGCTCGAACGGCTGGGTGCTGGAGGACGTGGTCGCCTACCAGCCGCTGGTTCACGAGGCGCTGCGGTCCTCGACCGACGCCGACGAGCCGCCCCGGCTGGCCGCCGAAGGACTGAGCAATCACGTCGAACTGCTGACGGCGACCGCCCGGATGCTGTGGGCCGACGGCGAACTGCACGACAAGGAGCGTCGCGATCTGCTCGCCTTCGCCCAACGTCACGGGATCCCCCGGGAGCGGGCCGAACGGCTGTTGGAGAGCGCCCGGGAGGCGGAGGGAACGCCCGCTCCGCCGGACGATCCGGCCGCGGCGAAGGCGTGGATGGACGGCCTGGTGCGGGCGGCGCTGATCGACGGCCGGCTGGACCGCCGCGAACGCCGGTTGCTGAAGCAGGTCGCCGCGAACGCGGGGTGGTCGTCGGCGGACCTGACGCTGGCGATCCGCCGCCAGCAGGCGCGGCTCTACCGGCAGGCCCGCGGCGTCCTCGCCGAGCATCGGGAGCGGCGCCGCGGACATTGATTTCGCGCTCGCTACAATCGCCGGCCCGCCCCCCGCGTCCTCCCGCCCGCCCCCGCCCCATGTGGCCCAACAGCGACGAGACCCAGCAGTTGCTCGCCGACGCCGGCCGGGCCGAGGGGCCGGCCCGCACCGACGCCCGCAACGACCTGATGGACCGCCACCGCCGCTCGCTGGAGCGGCTGGTCCGCATGCGGCTGGACCGGCAGGTGCAGCGCCGGGTGGACGCCAGCGACGTCGTCCAGGACGTGCTCCTGGAGGCCCACAAACGGCTGGACGACTTCCTGGCGGACGGCTCGATGCCGTTCCACCTCTGGCTGCGGCAACTGGCCCGCGACCGGATCATCGACATGCACCGCCGGCACCGCGTCGCGGCCAAGCGGAGCGTCGACCGGGAGCAATCCCTCCAGGGCCGCCCCGGCGACGACGACGAGGACGGCGTCCGCCTCGCCGCCCAACTGAAAGACGCGGAGCTGACCCCCGCCGCGGCGACCATCCGTAAAGAGCTGGAGGAAAAATTCGTCGCCGCCCTCGACGAACTGAGCGAGGACGACCGCGATTTATTATTGATGCGGCATATCGAAGGCCTCGGCAACAGCGAGGTCGCCCAGGCGCTGGGCCTGAGCCAACCCGCCGCCGGCATGCGGCACCTGCGGGCCCTCCGCCGGCTCCGCAAGGTGCTGGGCGAGTCGGCGGAGCCGTGAGCGGATGGGGATCGCGGATTGGGGATGTCGAATTGGGGATGTCGGATGTGACGACCGATTTCCCTCGCCGCTCCTCCCCGACGTATCTCCCATCCGACATTCCACATCCTAATTCCGGCATTGATGCACGCAATTTTATTCGACATCGACGGCACCCTGCTGCTGGCCGGGTCCGGCGGGCCGGCGATGGCCGCGGCGGCGGAGGCCGCGTTCGGCGCCGCCCTGGACGAGTACGACGTCCACTTCCACGGCCGCACCGACACGGCGATCGCCCGGGAATATCACGCCGCCCACGAGGCGGAGCACACGCCGGAGAGCCACCGCGTCTTCCAGGAGGCCTACCTCGACGCTTTGCCCGGAGTGCTGGCCGAGGGCGACGGTCGCGTGCTGCCCGGCGTGCCGGCCCTGTTGGAGGCGCTGGCCGCCCGGGAGGACGTGCTGCTCGGGTTATTGACCGGCAACTACGCCAAGGGGGCCGCGGCGAAGCTGTCGCACTTCGGCCTGGCGCAGTATTTCGATCTGTCCGTCGGCGGCTACGGCGACCACACCCCCGACCGCAACGAGGTCGCCCGCACCGCCCTGGAGGCGTTGCCGCCGGAATTGCAGGCGAACCCCAAGGCAGTCTGGGTCGTCGGCGACACCCCCGCGGACGTGACCTGCGGCAAGTCGATCGGGGCGAAAACGCTGGCCGTGGCGACCGGGCATTATTCCCGCGACGAACTGGCCGACAGCGCCGCGGACGCCCTGTTGGACGACTTCTCCGACACCGCCGCAACGCTGCGGGCGCTGGGGTTGAGCTGACGCCGATCGCGTGCGGTTTCGCGGGGACCCCGAGTCCGTCGCCCCCGCGAAACCCCAAGCGACGGCCGACCGGGTGAAGCCTCCGCCGCCCCGCCGGATCGGGGGGGAAACGTCGCCGCTTCGCCCCCGCCCCGCCGCACCTGCACGGCACGTTCGAGAGCCTCCGCGGGGAGTTTCTGCTGGAACCGCTGCCCGGCGGGCGGACGCGGCTGACGGGCACGACCTGGTGCCGCACGAAGATGGCCCCGCAGCCCTACTGGGCGGCGTGGACGGACGCGATCCTGCACCGGGTGCACCGCCGCGTCCTCGGCCACGTGGCGGCCCTGGCCGAGAGCGATGCGGGGTGAGGCCGGGCGAACCGACGCCGAGTCGGTTCGAGAACCAACCCGAAGCGTCCGCGAGGAAACTGGCAGGCGGATCCGCCGCCGACGCCCTCGCGGACGCTTCGGGTTGCTGTTTGAACGGCCTACCGCTTCGCCGCCAGCGTTTCCGGCTGGGCGGCGGCGAGGGTCAACTCGGGGCAGTCGAGCTGCTCCGCCCAAGCCGCCGTGGTGGCGAGTTTGTCCGGGGCGGAGACGCCGGGGTAGAGGTCGGCGTCCTCCGCGGAGGCGTTCAGCACGCCGGCCAGAATCCGACCGGTCGATCGGCCGGGGAACCACGTCCGCACCAGCTCGTCGGCTCGGCCCACGCTGTCGGCGGTCGGGAAAAGAATGGCGTCGGCGAAGCGGTCGGCGATGCGAACCACCACGTCCAGCGCCGCGGCGGGGGCCCCGCCGGGGGACCCGTCCGGGCCGGGCTCGTGCGGTCCGCGGTGGTGTCCGCCGGCGGCGTCCGCCAGTTCCTCCGGCAGCCCCCACTTCAACAGGAACCGGCCGCCCAATTCCGCATGGTCGACGCCGTAGCGAGCCCGCTCCGCGGCCAACAGGTCGGGGCCATGCGACGTGCCGAGGTGCAGGTCGGGATAGCCGGACGGGTCGAAGCCGCCCAGCAGCATCACGCCGAGGTCGCTCAGCAGGGCGGCGGTGTAGGCCTCGTCGGCGGCGGGGGATTCGCCGCTGCCCCCCTTGGCCAGTTCGGCGGCCGCCGCGGCGCTGACCACCGCCCGCCGCCAGACCGCCGCGTGCAGGGGTTTGTCGGGGATGAAGCGGTCCGCGAGGCTGAAGGTGACCGCCAGCAGCCGCAGGCTGCGGCGGCCGACGTAGGCGGCGGCCCGTCGCACGCCGGTCACCCGGTGCCGCAGGCCGTAGCGGGCGCCGTTGACCACCCGCAACAGCTTTGCGGTGAGGGCCGGGTCGCACTCCACGCAGCGGACGACCTCCCGCATGTCGAAATCGTCCTGGCCGGTCAGGGTAAGCAGCCGGCGGGAGGCGAGGTCCCCGGCCTGCAACTCCGCCACGGAGGAGATGTACGCCTCCAGCTTCGCCGGGTCCGCGGGCGGAGCGTCCGACGGCGTGCCCGAGGAGACCGCCGACGGGGCGGCGTCGGCCAATCGCGGGGCGGCGGCGGCCAGTCGCGAGGCGGGGCGGAGCCGGGGCTCGGGTCGGTCGGGGCGGTAGGGGGCGGCGGCGATCATGGGACGAACGGCGACGGGGGAGGAGAGAACCGCGGGGGACGGCAGCGACGCCGGCGGGAGCCGACCGGCCTCGGCGAGAGACGGCGTCTTGTCAGGGGTAGGTCGAAACGGCGGGCGGGGCGCGACGCCGGTCGGCCGTCGGCCCGGGGAAGTCCCGACCCGGGCCCCGCCGCGCCGAAGATGCGGGTCGCCGGGGCCGTTCGGCCGCGCGGGCCGCCGCCGGACGGGCCGGCCGGCGAAGCGCCCGGCGCGGCGGGGAAATCGGACCTACGGTCGATTTCGTCCCCTCGTCGCAGGGGGCCTCGCCCCGTTTCCCCGCCGCTCTCATGCCCGCCCTGCCGACTGGCGACGAACTGAAAACGCTGCCGTTGCGGGCCGTGGTGGCCTACGCCCACCGCTGCGCCGCCCGGGCCGCCCGCCGCTGTCTGCCGGACGCCGGCGCCAACGGGGGGATGCCCTCGGCGTTCGGGTGCGGGGAGGCGGTCCGCCGCGCCCTGCGGCCGGCCGCCAAGGTGGCCGCCGGCGAAACCGTCTCCTCCCGCGAACTGACCGCCGCCGAAGACGTGATCGTCGCCACCGTCGCCCGCCTGGGCCGCGGCGACGAGGACCGCGACGAGCACGGCCGGCAATACGCCGACGGCACGCACCTCAACCCGACCGGCCGGGGGGTGGCGATGACGGCCAACAGCGCCTACGCGGCGCTGGCGGCGGCCTCTGCGGTGGCGGACGAGACCGCCGGCAGCCGCTCCATCCGGGGGCACCGGGCGGTTCTCAGCGCCCTGACCGCCGCCGAGGCCGCCGCCGGCGCCTGCCCGCCGATCCGCATCGGCATCCGCCGCGACTTCGGCCTGCTCAGCCGGTTGAACCTCGGCTCCTTCCCCGATGTCGGCCGCGGCGTGGACGTCTCCGACGGCGGCCCGTTGGGCTGCTGCGGCGAAGACAACCGGCTCGCGGCCGTCGGCGCCGCCTGCTCCCTCGACGACGCCCCCGGCGCCGGTTGGGAGGAGGACGGGGACGCCGCCGCCGCGGAGGCCTCGGCCGACGACGGGACCGAAAAGCCCGCTCGCGAGACGGCCCGCCAGGACGAGCCGGACGAACCGCCGGCCGCCCCCGCGCAGCCGGCCGCCCCCGCGCAGCCGGCCGCCCCGCCGGCGTCGGACCTGTCGGCGTCGGATCCGTTCGACGATCCGCTGGACGACGATCCGCTGGACGATCCGTTCGGCGACACGCTGCCGGCGGTGATGAACGACCCGTTCGCCTCCCCGTCCGCCCTGACGCACTGGAGCCCGTCGGCGTCGGAGCCGGGGGAGCCGGACTCCCCCACGCATGCCGGCACGGCCCTCACGAACGCCGGGGCGGCTCGCTCATCGGCGGCGCTGGCCCGGCGCGAAGCCGGGCTGGCCGCCCGCGACGCCGCCCTGTCCGCCCGCGAAGCGGCGCTGGCCGAGCGGGCCGCCGACCTCGCCGACCGCGAGGCCGACCTGGCCGGCCGGGAGGCGGAGCTTGCGGATCGGGAAACCGAACTCGCCGAGCGCGAGTCGGAGCTGGACGACCGGGACGCGGCGCTGAAGGAGCGGGCCGTCGCCCTGGACGCCGCCACCCGGGCGGTCGCCGAACGCACCCGCACCGCCGCCGGCGAACTGTCGGCGGTGCGGGCGGAGCGGCAGGAACTCGCCGACGCCGCCGCGGCCCTGCAGGGCGTGCTCGATCGGCACCCGCTGCTCCGCGGGGCGTCCGGCTCCGCGGCGCCGTCCGTGGCGCCGTCCGCGGGCCGGCCGTCCCGGGTTTCGTCCTCCCGCACGATCCCGGAGGCGGCTCACGCCGCCGACTGACCGGCCCCCCCGGCCTTTCCTCTCCATTGTCCTGATCGATCGGAACCCGCCCCCATGGTCGCCTCCCCCAGCGCCCCGCCGCCGCTCGCCCCGGAACTGGCCGTTCAGGACCGCGGTCGCGCCGCCGGCTTCGACGCCGGGCGGCCCGCGGCGGCGTCGGCCCCGCCGCGGCCGACGGATTCGCCGCGGCTGCTGATGGATCTGATCGATCTGCGACCGCCCGGCGGGACGCCCGCGGGAGCGCCGATCGCGGCGGTCTGCCGGAACGCCCTGATCGACGCGTTGCGGCATCGGGACCACCGCACCCTCACGCACTCGCACCGGGCCGCGTGGCTGGCCGGCGGGGTCGCCCGCGGGCTGGGCGTGGGCGGGGCCGAACTGGCCGTCGTCGAGACCGCCGCCCTGCTGCACGACGTGGGCAAAATCGGCGTGCCGGACAACATCCTCTATAAACCGGGCCCGCTGTGCCCGGACGAGGCGGAGTTGATGGACCTGCACCGGGGCATCGGCTCCGCGGTGTTGCAGGCCTGCGGGGCCAGCGACGACCTGCTCGCCGTCATCGGCCGCATCGGTGCCGAGGACGACCTGGACGACGACGGGGCCCGCAGCGAGGTCCACGACCTGCCCGGTCGCATCGTCAGCCTCTGCGAGGCGTACGACGCCCTCCGCACCGATCAGCCGTACCGCGACGGCTACCCGCACGAGGCGGCGTTGAAGGCGCTGTCCGGCCGCACCGCCCATCGCTACGACCCCACGATCCTCGACAACCTCGACCGCTGGGTGCGCACCCACGGGGAGGCGTCCGCCCTGGACGAGTTGCTCGCCCCCGCCCGGAACGCCGGCGCCGACTCCGCCGCGGCGCTGCGGGCGGTGCGGTTCTGCCACATCTTCGGCTACCTGTCCCTGTTGGAGACGCTGTACGAGGGCTTCTGCCTGCTGGACGCGGACCTCCGCTGCACCGTCTGGAGCCCCGGCTTGGAAGGCCTGTTGGGCCATCGGGCCGGCGACCTGCGGGGCGAGATCCGCACGGGCCGCACGCTGGAGCTCGTCGACCTCGACGGCAACCCGCTGTCCGACGCCGACCGCCCGCTGGACCGCGTGCTGACCACCGGCCGCCCACTGGTGGAGTCGGTCAGGGTCCGCCGCGTCGTCCGCGAGGACGCCCGGGGCGACGACGAGGACCTCGGCGAATGGGCCGACGTGGAAGTGCAGGTCTTCCCCCTGACCGACCCCGACGGCGGGGTGCGGGGGGTGGCGGAGATCTACCGGAACCTCAACCGCCGGCAGCACCGCCCGCGGGAATATCGAGAGCTCCGCCGGGCCGCCTCCCGGGACGCCCTCACCGGGGTGGCGAACCGTGGGGAGTTGGAGTCCCGGCTGGCCCGCGCCCTGCGGGAGAGCCGCGAGGAGGGCCGCCCGCTGGCGGTGATGTTCCTCGATCTGGACCACTTCAAAACGATCAACGACACCTGGGGCCACGCCGTGGGCGATGAGGTGCTCAAGCACCTGACCACGCTGCTCAAGGCGGAGTGCTACAGCGGCGAGACGGTCGGCCGGTACGGCGGGGAGGAGTTCGTCGTCGTCTGCCCGCAGACCGACCTGGCCGCCGCCGCCAAGCGGGCCGACCGCCTGCGGCGGGTGATCGCGGACACGAAGGTCAACGGCCGCTCCCAGCCCCGCCCGACGGCCAGTTTCGGCGTCGCCGCCCTCGAGGAGGGCGACACCGTTGAATCGCTGGTCCAGCGGGCGGACGCGGCGCTGTACGTCTCCAAGGAGAGCGGCCGGAACAAGGTCACGGCGTGGACGGAGGCCCAGCGCCGCGACGGCGCCGACCCCGCCGCCGCCGAGCGGCGGAACCGCACCGCCGACGCCCCGGCCGCCGACGCCCGGGGCGAGTCCCGGGGCGGCTTCCGCCTCGAACAGACGGTGCAGGCCTGCCTGGCGGCGTCGATGGTGGTGCACAAAATGCGCGGCTTCCTGGAGGACCACGCCGCCCGCGCGGTGAGCGTGTCCGACTCCGAGATCCGCTTCAAACTGGGCCAGGCGGGCCTGACCGGCCGCTGGGGCCGCCGCCGCGACGACTGCCCCGTCGAGGTGCGGGTCAAGGTCGGGGCGGAGCTGATCAAGAACCGCAGCGCCGTCGGCCTGAACGACGTGACGATCACGATCACGCCGCTGGGCTGGGGCGTGAAGCGGGCCCTGTGGGAGGAGCGCAGCGGCCAGGTCGCCCGCGAACTGCGGGGCTACCTCGCCGCCGGCCAGAGCGAAGCGGAGCAGTGGAAATGACGTCGCCTCCTCCCCGCGGAGCCGGGCGGGAACCGTCGGGCGGGGGGCGCTCCGGTGGCGACGATCGGGCCGGTTCGCCAGACTATGCGGGTCCGTTACCGGTCTGATCGCCCCCCATGCCCGTCGGCCTGTCCGCCCATCTGCACACGGCCCTCTGCCGCGGGGAGGAGGCCGCGGACGTCCGCGGGTACCGCCTCTCCGAGGCCGCCAGCGGGGGGACGTTCGCGGACGTCGCCTACCTGCTGTTGCACGGCTCGCTGCCGGACCCGGACCACCTCGCCGACTTTCGCACGCTGCTGACCTGCGCCGCGGAGGTCCCCCCGATCATCCGGGGGCTGACCGAAGAGCTGCCCCTGCACGTGACCCCCGGGCAGACGCTCCGCACGGTGGTCAGCCTGCTGGGCGAGTTCGACTCCCAGGCCGGGCTGACCGGTCCGGGGGCGTTCCGCACGCAGGCCGTGGACCTGATGGCCCGCCTGCCGCTGGTCTTCGCCGCCACCCGGTTCTTCAAGAACGGCAAGCAGCCCGCGGCGAACCCGGCGTTGTCCTTCTCCGCCGACCTCGTCCGCCTGCTGACCGGCAAGGCCCCGACCGAGGCCGAGGAGGTCGCCTTCATGGCGGACATGGTCCTCGCCGCCGACCCCGCCCCCAGCCCGGACGTGTTCGCCGCCCGCCTCGCCGCGGCCCGCGGGGCGGACCTGTACGGGGTGGTTACCGCCGCCCTGTGCAACGGCGACGGCCCCCCCGGCGGCGGGCACACGATCACCGATCAGGAGGACGTTACCAGCGCCGTGGCCCGCTGCGTGGCCCGCGTGCCCGTCTGGGCCGCCCACGCCATGGAGCAGCTCCGCCAGTTGGAAGACACCCCCGGCGGCCACGTCGAAACCACCGTCACCTACGACCGCCCCACCGAACGCCTGTTCGAACCGCTGAACGAGCGGTAATCTGCGTTCATTGAACCGGTGTTCTGAAGTCCGGACATGCCGTTCACTGATATCCTCAACTGCGGCGAACCCGAACTGTGGGACGTACTTGATTCTGAAGCCGCCTACGCCAAAGACCTCTGGTTTCAGGCGAAGGGCATCGGCATGATCGAACTGTGCAAGCTCGGTGAGGCACTGGGCGTCGCATCCTATGAGGAACTCTTCGACGGGTTCGACCTGATTGGGGATCCCCGTGACGACGGGCCGTGGCCGCAGACGATTCCAGAGTCGCTCACGAAGCGAATTGGAAACCTGACAGACGGCGAGATCGCTGCGGTTCTCCCCGAGTGGGCGGACGTTGAGGAATTCGGCGGAACTGTGACCGAAGATTCGCTAGCCGATTACCTCAAGCGACTGCGAAAATGGCTGGACGGCCGCGACGGCCCGTTCTTCCTCATCAATTCGCTCTGAACTTTGCTTCTCCAAAAGATTCTCAAGTCGTGCTCCGCGTCGGCATCCTAACCGTCTCCGACCGGGCGACCGCCGGGGTCTATGAGGACCGCGGCGGCCCCGCCGTGCGGGCGTTTTGCGAGGAACGGCTCGCCGACCATGACGGCGGCTGGGAGCCGCACGCCCGCGTCGTGCCGGACGAACCCCCGCAGATCCGCGACGCGGTTTTGGGGCTGCTCAAAGACGGCTGCCGGCTGATCATCGCCACCGGCGGCACCGGCCCCACGGCCCGTGACGTCACCCCGGAGGCCGTTCTGCCCCTGCTGGACAAGGAACTGCCCGGCTTCGCGGAAAAAATGCGGGCCGACGCCTGGGACGAGGTGCCCACCGCGATCCTCGCCCGCCAGGCCTGCGGCGTGCGGGGGAACGCGCTGATTCTCACGCTTCCCGGCAGTCCCAAAGCGATCCCGCAGTGCCTCGGGGCGGTGTGGGGGGCGGTGCCGCACTGTTTGAAGCTGATCGCGGACAACCCGGGGGCGGAATGACGAATGTCGAATGAGGAATGACGAACAGCGTCGTCCCTTCGTCATTCGACATTCCTCATTCGTCATTCACCCGACGATCCCCGAAATATCCAGTTCGTAAAGCTGCCGGCCGCCGTCGTGGGGGCTGTCGACGCAGACGGTGCGGCCGTCGCGGCTGGCGCGGGGGTGGGTGTCGCAGCGCCACTCGCCCTTATAAGCCGGCGGGCTGTGGAACGAGGCGAGGTCGAACCGCTCCCCCGACGGGACGTGATAGAGGTAGACGGTTTGCAGCCGCTCTCGGCCCTTCGGGTAGGTGTCGTTCAAAATCCACTCGCCGGTTTTCCACGGCGAGCCCTCCGGGGCGGGCAGATAGGTGTTGTGACCGTTGACCGGCATTTTGTCCGGCCCGACGGGCGTCACCTCGTCCGTGCGATCTTTAAATAGATAAAACCCCCATTCTTTCCCCGCCGGCTTCGTCCAGGCGCAGATGTGTTCCGGGTCGCGCCAGATAAAGTGGCTCGTCGAACCGCTGGGGTCGAGGACGTAGGGCTCCGAGCCGTCCGCGTTCACCGTGAACATGCGGGTTTGGAAGCCCCCCTTGCCGCCGTCCGGCCGCCAGCGGTGCAGCACGATGAACCGCTCCCCGTTCGGGCTGAACAGTAGGTGATTGAAATAGTGCTTCGCCCCGTCCATCGACGGCTGGCGGGGCTCGATCGCCGCGGCTTGGGCGATGCTGAAGATGAGTTCGCTTTCCCCGCTGTCCAGGTCCACCGACCGCACGCCGCTGGCTTCGGGCGCCAGTTCGTCCGCGTGCGGGTCCGGCAGGCCGGCGTAGCCGTAGCCGGGCCGCAGGTCGTTGATCCGGCGGAAATCCGCGTTAATCCCGGTCTTGCCGTCCGGGGCGAGGGTGTAGACCGGCTCGGGAATCGTGCGGAGGCTGGGGCCGTCCGTCGGTTCGAGGCTCAGGTCCAGCAATCGGCAGACGAAGCGGTCGCCCTCCCGGTCGTTCCAGACGATCTCGTCCCCGTGCCCCGGCCGGAATTGCAGCATGCACCCCTGCTGCCAGCCGAAGGCGGCGGACCGGCCGACCTCCTGGAAGCCGTCGTCGGCCCTGCGGTCGACGAAGCCGACGCCGATCGAATCGTCGGCGGTCGGACTGCGGCCTTCGAAGTCGACCGCGTTGCTCAGCACGAACTGGTCGCCGGGCGAGAACTGCAGCTTGTCGTAGTATCCGAACCAGTGATGCCGCGGCCCGTCGGTCAGCTTGCGGACCGGCACGTTCGCGTTCGCCACGCCCGGCGACTCCGCTCGGCCGCGGCGGGGCAGGGCGAGGGCGGCGGCCCCGGCCAGCGAGCCGGCGACGAACGAACGGCGGGACAGCGGCGGGGCGAACATGGCGGAATCTCCGGCGGGCGCGGCGGGCGAGACCCCCATCGTTCGCCGCGGGCGGGGCGGTCGCAACGCCGCGCGCCCGGCGGTATCCTGCCCCGCCGCCCGGGCCGTCCCCGGCCATCCGTTTCCGACAATATTCCGCCGAAATTTCGATGCACAAAGTCACCCTGATCCCCGGCGACGGCGTCGGCCCCGAGATTGCCCAGGCCACCCGCCGCTGCGTGGACGCCGCGATCGAGGCCCACGGCGGCAAGATCGACTGGGACGAGCAGGCCTGCGGCATCGAAGTCATCGAGGCCGAGGGCGGCGTGCCCGACCGCGTGATGGAGTCCATCCGCAAGAACGGCGTCGCCCTGAAGGCGCCCATCACCACGCCGATCGGCAAGGGCTTCCGCAGCGTCAACGTGTTCCTGCGGCAGGAGCTGGGCTTGTATGCCTGCATCCGCCCCTGCAAGCAGTACAAGGGCGTGCGGACGATGTACGAGAACGTCCCGGTGGACCTCGTCGTGGTCCGGGAGAACACCGAGGACCTCTACGCCGGCGTCGAGTTCCGGGCCGGCGAGCAGCCGACCAACGAGATCATCGAGGCGATCAACGACCGGGCCCCCGGCAAGAAGATCAACACCCCGCCGGCCGAAACCGGGATCAGCATCAAGCCGATCAGTCACCCCGGCACCCGCAACATCGCCCGCGAGGCGTTTAAATACGCCGTGGACAACGGCCGCAAGACGGTCACGTCCATCTGCAAGGCGAACATCATGAAGTTCACCGACGGCCTGTGGTACGACCGCACCCGCGCCGTCGCCCTGGCCTGCGGTGCCCAGTTCGAGTGGGAAGAGGAAAAAGAGGGCGTCGAGCCGGACGCCGAGGTGACCGGCATCGACGCCTCCGGCGTGAAATACAACGAGCGCCTGATCGACAACATGTGCATGCAGCTCGTCCAGAAGCCGGAGCTGTACGACGTCCTGCTGACGGAAAACCTCTACGGCGACATCCTCAGCGACCTGTGCGCCGGCCTGGTGGGCGGCCTGGGCGTGGCTCCGGGCAGCAACATCGGCCCGGACGCCGCGATCTTCGAAGCGACCCACGGCAGCGCCCCGAAGTACGCCGGCCAGAACAAGGTGAACCCCACGGCGCTGATCCTCTCCGGCAAGATGATGCTGGCCCACCTCGGCGAGCACAAAGCCGCCGACGCCCTGGACGCCGCCGTCGCCAAGGTGATCGAGGAGGGCAAACACGTCACCTACGACCTGAAGGCCGACCGCAACGACCCCACCGCCGTGGGCACCAGCGAAATGGCCGACGCGATTATCGCGGCGATTTAAAGCGGCCCATGACCAATCGTCGCTCCATCGACCGCCCCCCGGAGAGCCGCCCCATCTGGCTCGTCCGGGCCGGTCGGGAGGGGCGATATATCGGCGACTTCGAGGAAGCCGAGGTCGTCGGTTTGGGGTGGAAAGCCGCGGGAGTGGATGTTGACCTTCCGAAAGACGACCTCGTGGCGTTAGTACGTGCCGCCTATCCCGGCAGCTCGAAAAAAGCCGCCATGAGCGGGGCGAGCCAGTTGATCCGGTGGCGGGACGAAGTGACCGTCGGCGACGGGGTCGTCTCATATGATCGGGACCGGCGCCGTTATCTCCTCGGCGAGATCGCCTCGGACTTGAGGTACGACGAGGAGGCGTTGCCTGAACTGCCCCGTGTGCGGTCGGTTTCTTGGACGGGGCACGTCCCAAAGGATGTGTTGAGCGAGGGCGTTCAGAACTCGTTGAGCACCTTGCTAACGCTCACGAAGACCCGCGACGACGTCGCCGCGGAATTACTGCGGTACGCCGTCCCGTTGGATCGTTCGCTCGAGGAGGCCGCGGGGCTGACAAATTCGCCTGACGCTCGGCGCCACGCTCTCACCGGCCGGCGGAGCGGATGCGGATAGCGTGAGCATGTGGGGGACGCGCGTCGTAAGTTCAGGCGCCGCGTCTCGCGGCACGCTTTCTGCCGTCCGCGGACGCCCCCGGGGCGTGAGGGCGTCATGGCGGGTACAATGCGTCTCTCGAAACGAGGAGCCCTCCAATGCCGCAGCTTGCCGACCCGCCGCCGCCGACTGACGAGCGGCCCGCCGCCCGGCGGTCGCCGGTGTTGCACCGGCCGACGGTGCTGCGGGGGGTCACTTGGGAGGAGTACGTCGGCCTGCGGGCCAAGCCGGAGAACGAGCACGTCAAGCTGACCTACGACGGCCCGAACGGCGGCCTGCTGGAGATCGAGAGGCCGAACGGTTTGTTGCACGAGACCGTCTCCCGGATGCTGGCGGCTCTGATCCTAGCGTTTTGCGAGGAGCGGAAGCTGTCGGTCCGGCCGTCCGGCGCCGTCACTCAGAACCGTGAGGACCTCCGACGCGGTTTAGAGGGCGACGAATCGTTCTACCTCGCCCACGCCGAAGCGCTGCGGAGGCGAAATCACGTCGACCTCGCCGCCGGCGATCCGCCGCCGGATTTGTGCGTCGAAGTCGACGTCACCAGCCCGGGCGTCGCCAAGCTGCCGATCTACGCCGCCCTCGGCGTGCCGGAGGTCTGGGTCTGGGCGGACGACGCCCTCACCGTCCACCGCCGGACCGGCGACGACGGCTATAAAATTTCAGAGGAGAGCGGCGCACTGCCGGGATTCCCGGTCGCGTTCGCCGCCGAGCTGATCGCCCGGCGGGACGATGCGGAACACTTCGCCCTGCTCAAACAGTTCCGCGACCGCGTCCGCCCGGCGGCGTGACCGGGCGGACGGGCTCTCCGGAATGAAAGCGCTCTTCCCCTGAGCGTCGCGGCCGAGACCAGCCCGATGCGCCAGCATCGGCCGTCGGCGCAGCCGAAGTCCGACACACGCACGGCCGGAGCTTGCGCTCCGGGCTGGTAAGCTCCGCGACGACTCGCAGAAAAGCGCTCATTCCGCGTCGCGGTCGAGCATCAGGCGGGGCGGGGGGACGCGGGCGGCGATCTGGCGGAAGGCCTCCCGCAAGAGTTCCTCGTTCTCCTCGGAGCTGTTCCCGCCGGGCACGTCGATGTGCACGCCGCTGCCGGCGTAGCCCATCGCGTTCATCAGGTCGCTGTCCGCCCCGGCGCCCACGCTGAGGGTGTGCACCGTCGCCCCGGCGCGAATCGCCTCCCGGGCGTGATAGAAGGCGTACTGCTTGTGGCGGTCGCCGGTCGTGTAGTCGGCGGCGCCGTCGCCGTCGAAGTCGGTCAGTTCGTCCCAGTTCCAGTCGCTCGGCAGGGAGAAGCCGCTGGGGCTCACGTTGGCGTTGCCGTCCGTCATCACCAGGATCGTCGGCCGGGCGCCGTAGCGGCCGTGCTCGGCGAGCATCCGCTGGGCTTCCCTCACGCCGTCGCCCAGGCCGGTGGTGGACCGGTAGTAGCCGGCCTGCCGGTGCCGCTGGATCGTGTCGATCGCGGCGTAGTCCATGGTGATCGGGTCGTCGGAGACGTCCGCGACCATGCCGGCGTCCGGGTCGTTCACGCGGGTCTCCCAGCGGGCGGTCGTGTCGTAGCTGACCAGGCCGAGGTGGTCCCCGTAGCCGAGGCTGTCGAGGTACTGCGTCAACTGCGTCACGCCCTCCTTCATGGCGTGGAAGGGCTGAGCCGGCGCCTTCCACAGATCGGGGGTCTCCGCGTGGCTGGGGTGATAAGCGAGGATGTAGCTGACCAGCCCCGGCTTGCCGTACTCCATCAACTGGCCGGCGCGATAGGCGGTGTTGGTGTGCTCCATGAACCAGAAGAACTCGCTCCAACTGCCGCCGGGGAAGGAGTAGTCCACGCCGTCCAGCCCCAGGCCCCGGAGGGTGTTTTCCGTATTAAAGACGATCCGCTCGCCGTACTCGCCGAACTCCCGATCGTTCCGCCAGGAGCGCACCCGCACCTCCTCGACGCGGTAGCCGCTGGTGGAAAAGGTGTGGGACCGGCCGACGTTGTCGTGCCGCGTCCACCGGCCGCCGTTGTCCAGGACCCAGAGGCGGTCGATGTCGGCCGTGCTGGTGACCTGCCCGCCCCAGGGGCCGGGGGTGAAGGTGATATGAGGAATGCGGCGCTGCGTGTTCTCCGGCACGCCGTGCAGCGTGACCCGCTCCGGCACGTCCGGCAGCAGGCCGTCGTCCAGCCCGAGGGCGTCGTAGATCGCCAGCATATTTTCGGTCACCGCCGCCTCGCCAAGGCGGTCGAACGCCGGGAACTCGCTGTCGTCGTTCATCGAGCCGGAATAATCGAGCACCAGCACCAGGTCGCGGGGCTCGGTGTAGGCGATGCTGGAAACGCGAAACGAGTGCCCCGTCAGCCCGAAAATGCGACTGAAGAACGCCGGCATCTGCCCGTCCGGGGCGGAAACGTCCGGGTTCTCCTTGCGGGCGGACACCTCCACCACGTTGTACGGGGCGGAGCCCCACACGATGCGGTAGCGGCCTAGGTCGCCGTCGTAGACCCGTCGGCCCAACCGCACGTCGAGGTCGTCGTCCACGAACGTCTCGTTCATCCCGGCGACCTTCACGGCCATCGCCCGGGCCCGGCCGGCCATCTCTGCGTCCAGCGCGGCGGGGTCCTCGCCCTCCGCGACGACGTCGGACAACTCGTGGGCCGCGGCGAGGGCGGCGGCGTCCGTGGCGAACTGCATCCGCGCCCGCGTGAGGGAGATCAGCCCCAAGTCCACGCCCAGCGCCACGAACCCCAGCACCGCGAACAGACTGACCGCCGCGATCGGCGTGAAGACCCCCCGCCGGTCGGGGTCGCGGGCCGGACGCCACGGAACGCGGACGGTGTGCAGGAGGCGGATCATGAGTCGGCGGCGGTCAGGCGGGAGTCAGCGGAGAGTCGGCAAGGAGTCCTGTGGAGTCCCTGTCTCCGCAGGCGGCGGGGCGCCGCTCGCCGGCGGAGGCGGGGGCGGCGTCAGAGCGCATGAACGTCGCGGCCGGCGCGGAAGGTGAATCGGGCCCGCAGGCGCTCGCCGAACCACAACTGGGCGAACGCCCCGCCGGGCGTGGGCAGACTGGCCTCCATCGTGAACAGCTCCAGCCGGTTCTCGGCGGCGCCCAACTCGAACGGCTGACCGGCCGAGTCGCCTTCGGCGTGCGTCATGGAGAACGTCACGTCCTCCCGCGGGGTGCCGCCCGCGGCGAGGAAGTTCTTGACGTCCTGCTCGATCTTGTCCCCCGGGGTTTGGCTGCCGGGCAGGGCTTCGTCCCAGTCCATCGAGGCGAGCCGCCCGGCCTCCCGCAGCGCCGCCGAGAGGCGGTGCACCTGTTGGATGCAGGCGTTCATCTCGGCGCTGGCGACCACCAGCATGATGAAGAACGGCGCGAGGGCGGCGAACTCCACGAACGCCGCCCCCCGCCGCTCAAAGCGGCGACCGGAACGGCGGCCGATACGGCGGCCGAAGCGAAGGCCGCGGACGGCGGGGCGGCGGCTATTCATGGCGATTGACGGCCTGTCCGTAGATCACTTTCGGTCCGCCGTCCGGCCCTTTGAGCAGGAACGGGGGGATCAGGCTGACGTCCGCGTAGGTCACCTCCACCCGCACCAGAAACAGCTGGCGGGGGCGGGCGGAAAGCAGTTCGATGTTCGGCAGCGAGGTCGCCGGCAGCGACGTCGGATCGCCGCCGGCATCGAAGGCGGCGGCGTTCTTCACCAATACGCGGACGTGCCCGCCGGGGACCGCGGCGCCGGCGGTCTCCCGGGCCAGGGCCTCGACCTCCGCGGTGCTCACCCCCTCCATCACGCCGAATCGGCCGGCCTTCTCCGCGGCGGCCCGCATCGTGGCGGCGGTCATCGACGCGTGGTTCACCTCCATGATCGCCGCTAAAAACAAGGCGAACAGCGGCAGGCAGACGGCGAATTCCACCAACGCCGCCCCCCGCCGCGACGTGGGACGTCGACGAGACTTCGTGCGGCGGACGGGCGGGCGGGAAACCATGCGTGCGAAACGCTAGGTCGCGTCAATCGGTCGCGCCGGACGAACCCGCCGGCAGCCCCGGAGGTTCCCCTCGCAACGCCCGCCGAACCGGCGCCGCCCGCGCGACCCGCCGGGCGATCCGGCGGAAACGGGCCCGGCCGATCGGTTTGACCGCCCGTCGCCGCAATCGGCGTCGTCCGGGGGCGAACTGCAAGACCCGACGCCCCCCCGCCGCCGGGGAGAGCCGGCCCGGGTGTCGGGGGACCGGCGACGGCGGGGGGATCGGGGGCCGCGTCCGCGGCGGGCGCCGGGGACGCGATCTCTGCCCCGACCTCGAAGCGAGCGCCGTGCCGAAGCCCCCCCGCCGCAGCGGGGCGTTGCCGCAACTCTCGACGGATGCAAGGTTTATCTCGCCGTCCGCGACTCCGCGGGGGCGGCCTTTCGTCGGCGGCGCGTGGCGTTCGGACCTCGTCGGAGGCTGCGTCCGTGGCGGTTTCGCCACATTGCGGCCCCGGGGGCGCCGCTTGCCGCGGGGCCGGGGGCGAGCGTAGGGTGCCGGCGACCTCCAACCGCCCCCGTTCCCGGGGGCCCGCGCCGCGATGGCGACTTCACGACGAGAGAATCCCCGCCGGCAGAGCCGGATCGCCCGCGAGGCGGCCCGGATGCTGCGGGAGGGCGAACAGCCGGACCTCCCCGCCGCCGTGCAGAAGGCGGCCCGCCGCGTCTGCCGGGCCCGTCCGCGGATCGGCGAGATTCCCGATCCGCGGGAGGTGACCGCGGAGCTGGCCCGGCTGGCTTATCGGGACGAGCTCGCCGATGACGAACCGGCGGAACGGGACGACGCCCCCCCGCCGACGGTCGAATACGACGACGACCGCTTCGTCGCCTACCGGGCCCTGTTGGACGATCTGGCGGACGTGAAGCTCGGTTCGCCCCGGCGCCCTGAGGGCGACTGCCTCACGCACAGTTTGCAGGCGTACGTGTTCGCCACGCGGGAGACGGCGTGGGACGAGGAGTTTCTGCTGGCCGCCCTGCTGCACGACGTGGGCAAGGCGATCCACTACCGCGACCCGGTCCCGGCGACGCTGGAGGCGCTGGACGGGCTGGTCACGGAGCGGACGCGGTGGTTCGTCGAACGATTGGAGGAGGGCCGCCGCTGGATCGGCGGGGCGCTCTCCCCGCGGGCGCTGCGGCGGCTGACGGCCCACCCGGACGGCGAGGCCCTGAAGGCGCTGGCCCGCTGCGACGCCGCCGCCGTCCGCCGGGCGATGCGGGTCCCGCAGCTCGACGAGGCGCTCGCCCAACTGCGGGCCCTCTCCGACTGGACCGGCGGTTGGGAGGACCCGGAGGAGGACGCCGACGACACCCTGTGGGCGACGGACGACCGCTGCGGGT
>NZ_JBINJD010000104.1:0-18337 GCF_043951915.1 Alienimonas sp. DA493
CCGCGGAAGCGGACGCCCGGCTGGTCGAACTGAAGCTGGGACCGGCCGCCGCCGACGCCTACGAAGCCGCCGCCGCCCGCGGCGACGTGGCGGCGCTGGCCCGGGTCGCTTCCCGCTACCCCGGCTCCGCCGGCGGCCGCCGGGCCGCGGCCCGGGCGGCCGATCTGCAACTGGACCGGGGCGACTATGCCGCCGCGGCTCGCGGGTACGACCGGCTGATCGACGACGCGCTCGCCGCCCCCGAAGATCGCGCCCGCTGGGCCCTGAAGGCGGCGGCGGCCCACTGGCGAAACGGCGACGAAACCGTCGCCCGCGCCCGGCTCGCGGCGGTTCCCCCCGCGGACCGGGCCCGGCTGCTGGCCGCAGTGGGGCGGGGCGAGAACGTCGATCCTTCGGACGACGACGCGGTCTTCGCGGCGCTGGATCAGGCCGTCGAGCGGCCGGCGCCGGAGCCGGGCGAGTGGCCCTGGGTCGGTCGGCTGCCGGGACGGGCGATCGCCCGGCCCGGGGAGCCGGCTCCCGAGGCGGTCAACGTCGTGGGCGGGCCGCTGTGGACGGAGAACCTCGCGGATCTCATCCCGGCGACGGGGGCCGACGGCCCGGGGCGGGTGATCGCCTCCAGCGTGCGTCGGGACCGGGCGCGGCGGGGCGAGTCGCTCTGGCCCGCCGCCCGGCCGCTGGCCCTGCGGGACGAGGGCGGGGAGGGGCTGACGTTCGTCTACGCCACCCCGGCCGGGATCACGGCGGCCGACGCCCGCACCGGCGAGGCGGTCTGGAAGAGCGGCCTGATGCCGGACTCCGACTACTACCGGCTCACCCGCACCGAGGACCAACCGGTGCTGCCCGACCAGGGCCGGGCGGTGACGGGGCTGCTGAATTTCTTCGAGGAGCGGGCCTATCGCGACGCGACCGCCGGCGCCCTGTCCGCGGACGAGCGGCACGTCTACGCCGTTCGCAACCTCGATCTGCCGAAGCGCGACCTGCGGCCGGACTTCGATCCGCGGTTCGACGGCGGAGCCGCTCACTTCCGCCGCCCGCGGTCGAACCGACTGGTCGCCTACGAACGGGACAGCGGCCGCGTGGCGTGGACGCTCGGCGGCTCGGCCCCGCCGCTCGGTCCGGCCGCCGCGGCGGGGGCGAGCGATCCGGCGGCGGACGCCTTCTTCTGCGGCCCCCCGCTGCCGACGCCGCAGGGGCTGGCCGTGCTCGCGGAGACCGGCGGTGTGCTCCGGCTGTTCGTGCTCGACCCGGCCGACGGGGCCGTGCGGCGGTCGCTCCCGCTGGCGGTCCCGCCGCTCCCGCTACTCGAGCCGCCACGGTGGCGGGAGGCGGCGCTGGCCGTCTCCGCGGGCGCCGGGCTGTGGGTCGCGCCGACCTCCGCCGGCGGGGTCGCCGCAATCGACCCGCTGACCGGCAGCTTCGTCTGGACCTATCGCTATCGCCCGACGGTCGAGGTGGAGGACGGCCCGCCGGTGCCGCGGCGGGGTTCGTTCGGCTCCGCCGACGACGACATGCCCCGGTGGGTCGATCAGCCGCCGAAGATGGCCGCGGGACGGGCGCTGCTCACGCCGCGGGACTCCGACGAACTGCACTGCCTCGACCTCGCGACGGGCGAACTCCTGTGGATCCGACCGCGGGGGACGGGCCGGCAGGTTGCCGGCGTCGTGGAGGGGGAGAACGGGCCGACGGTCCTGCTGGTCGGCGACGACGGCGTGCGGGGCTTGGCGTTGGCGGACGGCGCCGAACGCTGGTTCGCCCCGCTGCCGGCCGCCGCCGGCGACGCCGTGCTGGCCGGGGACGCGCTGATCGTGCCGCTCTCCGACGACACGCTGGCGGCCGTCTCGCCGGAGGACGGCGGCGTGCTGAACCGACTGCCTGCCGAGGGGGCCGCCGGAAACCTGATCGCCGCGGGCGGCCGTCTGCTGAGCCAATCTCCGGAGGGCGTCGCCGCCTTCCCGACACGGGCGGAGACGGCCGAGTCGATCGAAGCGGCGTTCACCCGGGACGACGGGGCCGGCTCCCGGGCGCCGGCGCTGCTGTTGCGGGCCGGGTTGGCGTCGCAGGACGGCCGCCCCGCGGACGCCGTGGCCGACCTGATCGCCGCCGTCGAGGCCCCGGCCCCGCCGGGCGGCGCCGGCGTCGCCGCCCGATACGCCGCCGGAGTGGCGCGGGACCGGCTGGCGGAAACGCTCGCCGACGGCCTCCGCCGCGATTTCGCCGCGTTCGCTCCGCTCCTGGAAGACGCCGCCGAGGCGCTCGGCAGCCCCCCGGCCGGGGAAGTGGCGCGGGCCTATGCCGACGGCCTGACCGCCGCCGGGCGGGTCCGGGAGGCCTTCGGCGTGCTGGCCCGAACCCGCGACGATTCCGCCCGTCCCGAGATCACCGCCGACGCTTGGGCCCGCCGACGCCTTCCGGCGTTGTTCGCCGACGCCGGCGAGGAGGACCGCGCGGCGATGATCGCGGTCGTCGCCGAGGCCCACGCCGAGGCCGGGGAGGAGATCGCGGCGCTGGAGGCGTTCGCCCAGCGGTTCGGCCCCCTCTGCGCCTCCGCGGCGTGGCGGGCGACGGCGCCGGCGCCGGACGGGGCGGTCGATCTGGCGGACGAAGCCCTGCGGCGGGCGGCGGGCGCGGCGGCGGAGACGCGGTCCGTCTCCCCCCTCGTCGCCGCCCGGCTGCTGCGGTGGGCGGCGGCCCGACCGGGGGCGGCCCCCGCGGACGCGGCGCTGGCCGATCTGTACGAAGCCGCGGGCGACGTCCTCGCGGCGGCGGCGCTGCGGGGCGAACCGCGGCCGAACCCGGCGGAGGGGCGGCGGATCGTCGCCCGGGAGGCGGCCGACCGCGGTCGGCCGCCCGCGACGGATCGGATCCCGGTGAACGCCGCTCCCCGATGGTCGCCCTCCGGCCGATTGACCGCCGACGCCGTCGGCCCCTACCTCCGCTGGCAGGCGGACGACGGCCGCACCCGGTTCGCCCACATCCTCCCCGGCGGCCCGCCGCGCCGCGGCGCCCGGGCGCTGTGGGAGGGGCACCTCCTGATCGTCGGCCTGGGCGATCGCATCGAGGCGCTGGACACGCTGATCGACCCGACCGAACCCCGCCCGCTCTGGCGTTCCGCCCTGCCGGAGGAGGGCGGCGGCGACGCGTTCATCTCCTCCCCGCCGGACTTCGACGCCTTCATGGCCCGAGGGGCCGGGTACGACGGACCGGCGGTCCTCACGCCGCGTCAGTTCGTGCTGCGAACCGGCTCGACGCTCTCCGGCCGGCACCCGCTGACGGCCGCCCCCCTGTGGCGGCGGACCGGGGTGCCGACGCAGGCCCGGGTCATCGGCGACGACCGCGTGCTGATCGTCCTGCCGCCCGCCGGCACGGAGGCGACGCGGCTTTCCGCCGACGACGGGGAAGACCTCGGCACAGTGGAAGCCCCGCCCGCGTGGTCGCACTGGCTGGAACGCGGCACCCGCGTGTGGTCCCGCACCCCCGCGGGCGACGGCGCCGGGGGAGCCACGGTCGCCTGCACGGACCTCGCCCCGCCGAGCGACGACGGGGCCCTGGCGCCGGCCCCCCCCGCGGTCGTCTGGTCCCGCACCTTCCCGCCGAACACCGCGTTTCACCCCGACGACGCCGGGCGGCATCTGACGGCCGTGACGCCGGAGCGGCGGGCGATCGTGCTCGATCTGGAGACGGGGGAGGACGTCGAAACGGCCAACCTCGGCCCCGGCCCGGCGCCGGCGGAGATCTGGGGCGGACGGACCGGGGACGTCTGGACCGTGTTCCTCTCCGACGAGCCGGCTGCGGGCCTGGATCGGCGGCTCGACTGGTTCGGCAACCGCGAACGGCCGGACGCGACGACTTGGGCCTACGGTTTGCGGCAGGGGCGGGTCGTCTGGTCGCGACGGACGCCGGGACCGCCGGACGACGTCTGGCAGGCGCCCGGCCTGCCGATCCTGGCGGTGCAGGGGATGTCGGCCGCGGACGAGAACGCCGCCCGCTTCCGCCGCCGGTTCGCCCTCACGCTCTACGACGCCCGCAACGGGGCGGAGTTATTCGTCACGGAGAACCTCTCCCCGCTGACGCCGGTGAACTGGGAGATCGGCCCCGCCGGCCCCTGGAACGGCGGCGGGCTGTCCGACGGGGGCGACGGGGCCGAGGCCGAGGCCGAGGCCGACGAGGGGGGCGCTGACGAGGCGGACGCCGCCCCCGCGATTCGGCTGCGAACGCGGGGGGCGGACCTGGAGCTGAGGCTCTCCGACGAACCGCCCGCCGCCCCGGTCCGGCAGTCGCCGGCGACCCCGGAGGAGACGCAGGCGGAAGGCTCCTGATCGCCGCGGAGTCGCCCCCGGCCGCCGTCCCGCGGTTCGTTGACGGCGTCGCGGGGCGGCTTTAGCGTGCCGGCCGCCCGCCCGTTCTCTCCTTTTCGGATCGCTCCCATGGCTCGCCCCGTCACGCTGTTCACCGGTCAGTGGGCGGACATGAAGTTGGAGGAGATCTGCAAGGTCGCCGGGCAGGGCTCCTCCGGCACGGGCGAGGACGGCTTCGGTTACGACGGTCTGGAGCTGGCCTGTTGGGGCGACCACTTCGAGGTGGACAAGGCCCTCTCCGACGACACCTACTGCGCCCGCAAGCGGGACCTGCTCAGTCGGTACGACCTGCAACTGTTCGCGATCAGCGCCCACCTCGTCGGGCAGGCGGTGTGCGATCGGATCGACGAGCGGCACAAGGGCATCCTGCCGGACCACGTCTGGGGCGACGGCGACCCGGACGGCGTGAACGAGCGGGCCGCCGAGGAGATGAAGAACACCGCCCGCGCCGCCGCCAAGCTGGGCGTGGAAGTGGTGAACGGCTTCACCGGCAGCCGCATCTGGCCGCTGGTCTACGACTTCCCGCCGATGGCCCCCGGCACGATCGAGAAGGGCTTCGAGCACTTCGCCGCGATGTGGAACCCAATCCTGGACGTGTTCCAGGAGTGCGGCGTGCGGTTCGCCCTGGAGGTGCACCCCACGGAGATCGCCTTCGACATCCACAGCGCCCGCACGGCGCTGGAGGCGATCGACCACCGGGAGGAGTTCGGCTTCAACTTCGATCCCAGCCACCTGATCTGGCAGGGCGTGGACCCGGCGGAGTTCATCCGCGAGTTCCCGGACCGCATCTACCACGTCCACATGAAGGACGCCTCCGTCACGCTGAACGGCCGCAGCGGCATCCTCAGTTCGCACCTGCCCTTCGGCGATCACCGCCGCGGTTGGGATTTCCGGTCCGTCGGCCGCGGGGGGGTGCGGTTCGAGGAGATCATCCGGGCCCTGAACGACGTCGGCTACGCCGGCCCGCTGAGCGTCGAGTGGGAGGACAGCGGGATGGACCGGATGCACGGGGCCAAGGAGGCCGCCCAGTTCTGCAAGAACGTCGACTTCGAGCCCAGCGGCCGGAAGTTCGACAGCGCCTTCGACAAGTCCGAGCAGTAAGCCGCGTCGCGGGAACGCACTTCCGACACGGATCCGACGCGGAGGGGACTTCAGTCCGATTGAAGGGCCAGCCACTCCGCCCGCAGTTCGGCGGCCTTCTCCGGCGGCGGGGCGATCTGGAGAGTCCGTCCCCGTCTGTCGAGGGAGGCCGGCAGAAACGGCCCGTCCATGAGCGAGATGCAGTCCTCCCACAAATAGGGCGACGTGTTCGGGAAGCGGGACCAGGCTCTCCACGCTCGGACCCGCTCGTCTTCCGTCAGGCCGGCTCGCTCGATCAGGTCGTGCCCGCGGTACCACCCGCCGCGGGTCACGACGTAGCGCTGGAAGCGCCAGCCGGGCGGCCGCCGCGCAAGCCGCACCTCTTTGACACTGGCGAACCGTGCGTCGGCCGGAACGAACGGCTCGGGTTGAAGACGGACCCCCACCACTGCCAGCCGCTCCCACGGGAGAATGCCGGTCGGGCGCACGGCCAGAGGTCGATAGTCTTGGGACTGGGGCAAAGCGAGTTCGACCCGCGTCGCTTCAACCGCGACTCCGCCGGCAAGCGCATTGAACGTAAGCGATGCGGCGAGAAAGGCGGCGACCAATCCCGCGGCGATCAACGGCGCCCGAGGCCAGCGGCGCCAGCGCCGGAGGACGAGGACGTGCAGCGTTCCCACCAGCCACACGCCCGCCGCCAGCAGCGGAACCAGCAATTCATCAGGCGGACGGCCGATGAGCAGTTCTCCCACGGCGCCCTTGGCGAGCAGCCACACGGCGACGGCCGCGAGGATCGACCAGGCCCCCCAGCGGCCCAGTTCCTCCCGCCACAGCGTCAGGCCCACGCCGGACAGCAGGATGAGGTGAACCCAGGGGTCGCCCGGCAGGACCAGATCGCCCCGCACCCACGCACCGGAGAACGGGTACAGCGGCCGCAAGCCTAACGGGGTGAGGGCGTCCCAGAGCAGATGCAGCCCCACCCCGCCGAATGCGGCGACGGCGGCCCGGCCCGGCGACCACCCCGCCGCCCATCGTCCGGTTTGTCGGTCGCCGCGGGCGGTCGGCAGCGTCGCCGCCCAGAGCGCCGCGGCGGAGAGCGAGGCCCCGAGAACCCCGTGCGACCAGCCGCGTTCCGAGTTGAGCCAGCGGACGAGATCCTCGGACGGCTTCGGCCCGATCAGCGCCTCCACCGCATCCGGCAGCAGCGCCGCGACGACGGCGACGGTCGGCAACCACAGTCCGCCGACGCGCAGCCGGCCGTCCCCGCCGCGCCAGCGATCCGGCAGGGCCCGCACGAGCAGCCAGCCGGTCAGCAGATGGGTCAGCGGGTCCACGGGCGACGGCTCCGGAGCGGGACGCTCACCGTAGCGGCTCGCCCCCCCTTACTCGAACGACACGTCCTCCGGCGGCTCGAACCGCGACAGGGCCTCGCGCAGCTCCGCCAGCCGCGTGCGGACCCGCTGCCGGTCCCGCTGTTCGCGGAGGCCCTCGTCGCTGCCGCGGACGATCATCGCAGCCTGCCGGAACAACTCGTCGGCGTCCTCCGGCCGATCGACGGTCGCGGCGATCCGGCCGAGGCCGATCAGCAGCGTTTCGTTCACCGTCAGACTGCCGCGGCAGTATTGGCGGATCGGGTCATAGGCTTCGCCCAGCGCCTCGCCGAAGGTGATCGGACGGGCGACGATGCGGAGGTTGTGGTCGTCGTCGTAGCGGTGCGGGTCCGGTCGGTCCCGGGCGGCGAGGCGGCCGAAGGTGGCGCTGAGGCCGTCGATGCACTGCACCGCGGTGAAGGGGTCGTTCACGCCGGGGGAGAGGGCCCGCACGGCGATCTCGGTCAGTTCGCTGATCGCACAGCCGAGATCCTGCCGCGGGGTGCGGTCCCGGCCGATCACGAACGCCTCGCGGATGCGGCGATCGACCTCCTCCGCCGCTCCCCGTTCCGGCGGCCGCACCCGGGCCAGCGGCAGGCCGTCGGCCACGAAGTCCCCCGGGCGGTGGAGCAGTTCGATCGTGACGTCGGCGTCCTTCGCGGTCTGCATCAGCGCCGGCTCGTCCACCCCCTGCACGTAGCCGTCCCGCGGTACGGCGACGGTGCGGGCCGGTCCGCTGAGTCCCCGTTCCGCGCGCCGCTCCGCCGGATCGACCTCGGCCGCCGGCGTGCCGAGCCGCTCCGGAAACAGGCGGTCGATCGCGTCGTCCAGGTCGGCGGCGACCTCCCGCACGACGTGCGACGGTTGGACCATCTCCGCGGTGTGGTGCACGAAGTAGACCAGAATCGCCAGATCCACCGCCGCCAGCACGACGGAGGCCAGCACAGAGACGTGCGGCACGACCGCCCCCCCGTCCAGGCCGCGGATGAGCCGGAGGACCAGCAGGCAGTACAGGCTGGTGCCGACGAACGCCCCCAGCGTGATCTGGGCGGTGCGGTCCGCCATGAACGCCCGAATCAGCCGCGGGCCGAATTGATTCGTCGTCAGGCTCAACGTGACCATCGTGATCGAGAACACGACGCCCGTGACCGTCACGCTGGCCCCGGCGATGGTGGAGACGGTCGTCTGCCCCGCGGAGACCGTCGTCGCCAGCCAACGGGATTCCTCCGCCACGTCGCGCCCCATCCGGCTGTCGATCTCCGGCAGAGCGAAGGCGAGCAGCACGGCGGCGACGCTCATCAGCGCCGGCACGAACCAGAAGCTGGTCCGGAATGCGTCCCAGTGGTGAATCAGGCGGGTCAACGGCGGCAAATCCGGTGCGGAGTCGGAACGACAGCGTAGGAATCAACCGTCGATCGGCGACCCGCGGACGCCGCCCTCACTCCGGCCGGCCCTGGAACGGCACGACGATTCGTAATCTGCTCCAGTCCTCGCCGGGCGGGGTCGCGTAGCGGGCGTCGCCCATGACGAACTCGCCCTCCTGCTCCGGCGTGGCGGGGTCGTCTTCCGTGTGCACCCAGCCGCCGATATGAAAGCGGGCGAAGGCTTTCCAAGCGATCGCCTTCGGGTCGTCGGCGACGTTCAGCCGTTCCGCCTCCCCGGGGCTGCGGGGGAGGCAATCCTGGTGCTGGTAGCGGCCGGACAGGCCGTTCCAGTCGCCGTAGCAGACGTTCGCCAACACGTCGCGGCCCTCGGGGGAGACTGTCATGACAGAGGCGATCAGCCTCCGCCGCCACGGCACGCCGGGAACCGGCATCGCCCCGAGGGCGTCGATCCGGTCCCGGGGCGAGAGGCTGCGAAGCACGGGGTTCTCGAACGCTGCCCTGACCGCCTGGTCCGACCAGCGGGCGTTGAGAGCGAGGTAACCGCCGAGCAGCGTCGCCGCGATCAGCGGGGCGAACCGCCACCGGCCCCACCAGCGAAGCAGGGCGATCTCGACCACGCCCGTCGCCCAACCGACCAGAACCCACCACGGGCACCGCTCCGCCTGGCAGGCCCTCGCGACCACAAGGGTCGCGGCTAACGTCAGGGCGTACCAGCCCCACTTCGCCCGGCCGAACCGCCGCGTGCCGCAGACGATCGCCCCGCCGAGGATCAGCCAGACCCACGGGTCGACGATGAACACGAGGTCGCCGTAGTACCAACTCTTGTCCCAGGGGTAGAACGGCCGGACGCCGTAGCTGTTCCACCAGTCCATGAACAGGTGCGAGCCGACGCCCATCGCGGCCACCGTCAGCCCTCGCCGCGGGGTGAAGCCGGCGAACCAGCGGGCGGTCGTGCGCCAGCGGGCGAGCAGCCAGAGCAGGGCCGTGAACGCGACGGCCTCCGCGGCGATCCCGATCAGGCTGTGGCTCCAGCCGCGATGGTGCAGCAGATAGGCGGCCTTGTCCCCCAGCGGCGGGGGCCAGAGAACCAGCGCCTCGAAGTCCGGCAGGTTGGCCGCGATCACTGCCGACCACGTCAGCCAGGCGCCGGGGCGGGGGCGGTCGGGGTCGAAGGCCGGATCGTCCTCCGGCACGCCGCCGGCCCAGCGGCGGGGCAGGGTGCGGGCGATCAGGCCGCCGGCGAGGGCGTGGGCGAGGTTGTCCATCGCCCGGCAGTGTGAGCGGCGGCGCCGGCGGCGGGTAGCGGGCCGACCGGTAGTAGGCCAGTGGAGGGGACCGCGCCGGCCCGTCTTCACCGCGGTGGACGGCGGTTCTACGATCGGCTCCCCCGCCGCTCCGGAGATTGCCGTGCCGTCCGTCCGTTCCGTCCTGCTCCCGGCGGCCCTGCTGCTGATCGCCGCGGCCCCCGTCCCCGGCGGCACGCTGGAGGACGTCGACGCCGCGGTCGAGCCGCTGCGGGAGGCCTATCGGTCGGAACTGACGACGCTCGCCGCCCGGGCGGACGCCGCCGGGCTGGCGGAGTTCGCCGCGGAACTGCGCGCTCAAGCGACCCCTCCGGACCCGCTGACGCTCTCCGTGACCCCGCCGCCGCGGAGCGTCCGGCCGGCGCTGCCCCCTGGGGATCGTTCCGAAGAGACGGCGCTGCGGCGGGACGTCCGCCGGACGGGGACGGAGTACGCCCGGGAACTGTTCCAACTCGCCAAGCGGGCCGGCACCCGCGGGGCCGAGGAGCCGGGGGCGGCGAACCTCGCGATGGGCCTCGTTTGGGAGGTTCTCGCCGCCGATCCCGATCACCCCGAGGCCCGGCGGGCGCTGGGGCAGAAGCGCGTCGGCGACGATTGGCTCACCCCTTGGGAGCAGGTCCAGGCCCGCAGCGGGCGGGTGGATCATCCGACCTTCGGCTGGGTGCCCAAGCTGCACGTCGAACGGATGGAGGCCGGCGAACGCCTGCTGGACGGCCGCTGGGTTCCGGCCGACCGCGAGGCGCTGGTGCGATCCAACTTCGCGGCCGGCTGGGAGGTGGAGACGGAGCACTACCGCGTGCACACGAACGTCAGCCTCGAGCGCGGGGTCGAGATCGCCCGCCAACTCGAACGCTTCCACACCTTCTTCCGGGCGGTCTTCCCCGGCTTCGGCCTCGGCCCGGGAGACCTGCGGCAACGGTTCGTCTCCGTCGGCCGCTTCCCGACCTACGACCACATCGGCGGGAAGGACGGCAAGTACCACGTCCACCTCTACCGCGACAAAGCGGAATACGTCCTCGCCCTGCAAAAACAGGTGCCGCAGATTGCGATGACCAACGGCTACTACGACCACGTCGCCCGGGTCGGCTCCTTCTACGAGAACGGCCCCGGGGCCGACCCGCGGACGGTGTTCCACGAGGCGACCCACCAACTGTTCTACGAGTGCACCCCCCGCTTCCGACTGGTCGGGGAGGACGCCCACTACTGGGCGGTGGAGGGGATCGGCTGCTACATGGAGAGCTTCCGCGACGACGGCGTGACGATGACGGCCGGCTCGCCGCGTTACGTCCGGTTCGTCAACGCCCGGGCCCGCTGGATCGATCAGAACTTCTTCGTGCCGCTGGGGGAGTTCGACGCCCGCGGGCGGGTCGCCTTCCAGACGGCCCCGGAGATCCACAAGTGCTACAGCCAGGCCAGCGGGCTGACGCACTTCTTCCTGCACGCCGGCGGCGGGGCCCTGCGGCCGGCCCTCACGCTTCACCTGGAAGACCTCTACAACCCGGCCGTGCGGCCGGAGCAGGTGCGTTCGCTGGACCGCCTCACCGGTCTGTCGTGGGACGAACTAGGCGGGCACTACAAGCAGTACCTCGTCCAGCAGGACGAACGCTGAAGCGGGCGTTTCTTCCCCGCCGATCATCAACCCGAGGCGTCAGCGAGGGCCGATCGCCTCTTGGTCTCGCCGCCCTCGCTGACGCTTCGGGTTAGCGATTGGCGGACCGCTCGGTGGCCCGCCCGGCGGCGTGGAACCAAAAATCCCCCGGCGACTCGCCGGCGAGGCCGATCGCCGTGAGCAGCAGATCCCCGCCGACCGGCTCCGCCCACAGTCGGCCGAACTCGGCGGCGTCGTGGATCAGGGCGCGGCCCTCCCCGGCGAACGGCGTCGTCGCCGCGGCCCCGCCGAGCAGCTTGGGGGCGACGAACGCCCGCACCTCGTCCGTCTGGCCCTGATCGAGCCACGACCCGGCCGTCGCGCCGCCGCCCTCGAGGAACACGCGGTACACGTCCCGGGCGGCCAGTTCGTCCAGCAGGACCGCCACGTCAACCTGCCGCGGGTCGTGTGCGGCCGGGGGGAGCAGGAGCCGCTCCGCATGATCGGGCAGCGGCGTCTGGGCGGCCCCTTCCAACGCGGTGACGAGGACAGGGCCGTCCTCCGGCGTCGTCGCCAGCCGGCAGTCGAGGGGCAGTTCGCCCTTGGAACCGACGACCACCCGCAGGGGAACCCGCGTGGCGGGGGGCAGGCCGAATTCGGCGGGGCGGGGGGCGAGGTGCGGGTCGTCGGCCCGCAGGGTGCCGGCGCCGACGACCACAGCGCCGCTTTCGCCCCGCCAACGGTGCACCAGCGCCCGGCTCTCGCGGGAGCTGATCCACTTCGAATCGCCGGTGCGGGAGGCGGTTTTGCCGTCCAGCGTCATCGCCCACTTCGCCGTCACCCACGGCTGCCTGACGGCCAGCCACTTGAAGAACGGCGCCGCCAGCACGCGGCACTCCTCCCGCAGCACGCCGACCTGCACGTCGATGCCCGCGGCCCGCAATTTGGCGATCCCGCCGCCGGCGACGTGCGGGGCGGGGTCCTCCGTGCCGATCACCACCCGCTTCACGCCCGCGGCGATCACCGCGTCGGCGCAGGGCGGCGTCTTGCCGTGGTGGGAGCAGGGTTCGAGGGTCACGAACAGCGTCGCCCCCCGCGCCCGCTCGCCGGCGGCCCGGAGGGCGTTCGGCTCCGCGTGCGGGCCGCCGTAGCGTTCGTGCCAGCCCTCGGCGATGGGGCGGCGGTCCGCTGTTGTCAGCACGGCCCCGACGCAGGGGTTCGGCTCGACCGACCCCCGGCCCCGTTCGGCGAGGGCGACGGCGTGAGCCATCGCCGCCTCGTCCGACCGGAAGGGGGCGGGGTCCGCGGGGGCCGGGCTCACCTCAGCTCCCCGGCACCCACAGCTTCTTCGACTCGCCGGCCGCGGAGGCGGAGTCCGGCGTCCAGACGCCGCCGGGAGAGGTCGCCCCGCCGTCCGCCTCGCCCGGAGCCGCGGAGGCGCCGTCGGGCTGGGTCGTCCCGATCGAACGCGGCGGCGTCACTTCGTGGGCGGCGAGGATCTGCAACAGGTAAGGCCGGAACTGCGGCAGCTTCGGCCCGTAGTAGCGGTCCAGCCGTTCGATCAGCGGCATGAGCTCCGGGTCCTCCGGCGTCTCCAGCCGCAGGGCCAGTTCGCGGGTGTCCCAGCGGAAGACGGCCTCGAAGGCGTTCTCGGCCTGCTTCGCCTCCTCGCGGCCCTTTTCGAGCCACTCGTAGGCTTCCTCGTAGTCGTAGCGGTCGCGGGCCAGCTCGCCGAGGGTGTGGTAGGCCCGCTGCCGGTCAAACTGTTCCTTCAGGCCCTCGCGGCTCAGGGCCTCCGTCAGCGCCGCACGCAGGAAGCGGGCCGGGTGCACCAGCAGCACGCGGTTGAGAACCGTCAGCAGTTGGCGGTCGTCCAGCTTGGAGAGGTCCGCCCGCTGAAGTTGGAGGATCGAGTAGGAGTTCAAAACCGCGTCGGCCGGCGGCTCGATCAGTTCGATCTTCGGCAGATCGAACTGCTCCCGCAGGGCGTTCAGGTCCAGCTCGTAGCGGCCGCGGTCGCAGACGGCATCCAGCACGTAGAGGGCGCCGGCGAGCGGCTTGGCGAGAGCGGCGTCGCCCTTCGCCTCATTCGGGGTCTTGCCGCCGAGGGCGTTCAGCGGGGTCTCCGGCCACTCCTGGGTGATCCGGCGGTTCCACTCCGCGCTCTCCAGCTCCCGCCGGCGGCGGAGGGAGACGCCGTTCGGGAACGCCCAGCGCCAGCGGAGGCCCCACATCTCCTTCGGCAGTCCGTAGCGGCCGTCCTCGTCGCCGGGGGGCTGCTCGCCCTCCGCGGCGAGCGGCACGCCAATCTCGTTCAGCACGGCCTCCGCGGCGTCCCATTCCTCCCCCTCGAAGGAGGACAGCACCGCCCGCGGCCCGCCGGAGCCGTCCTCGCCGGACTGGGCGAAGACCGTCAGCTCCCCGACCACGTGCGGCACGGCGTCCGCGGTGAGATCTTCGGAGGAGGGCGGCAGGGGGCGGTCCAGCACCTCATAGACGCCCGCCGGCGGGGCCTCGTCCGGGTCCGGGTCGTCCGGGAGGCGGTGGAACCGGTCGTGGGCGTCGAGTTCGCTCAGCAGTTTGGCGGCGTTCTCCGGAGCGTAAATCCGCTCCTTCAGGTCGACCGTGCCGCCCTCCTCGGTGAGAGCCAGCAGTTGGGCGATCGCCTCGTGCTCCGCCGCGATTTCGAAGTTCGACTCCGCCTCCGCCGCCTTGCGGAGAGCGCCGGTCGCGGCCTTGTGGTCGCCGTCGAACGCGCGGCAGTAGCCGAGGTTCGCCCGAACCGCGGCGTTGCCGGGCAGATCGGAGGCCGTGGCGGCGTAGCGGTCGGCCGCGGCGCCGTAGCAACCGCTCTCGGCGATGCGGCGGGCCTTGGCGGCGTTCTCGTAGGCCCCGCCCTCGCCCTCCACGTCCTTCAGCGGATGCACGCTGCGGAGGGGGTAGGGGATCTCGGCGTTCCCGTCGAACTCCATCAGCCGCATGAATAACTGCTGCTTGCGCTCCTGCGAGGCGAACCGCAGGGAGCAGGCGAGGTGTTCGCGGGCGGCGGGGTAGCGGCGGCGGTTGTACAGCTCGTTGGCGGCCGCCGCGGCCATGCCGCTGACGAGGTCCGGGTAGAACTGAACGCTCTTGCGGAAGGCCCGCCAGATCGGCTGGCGGCTGGCGGTAAAGCCCTTCGCGGCGAGGCTCGCCGAGGCGTGCAGGGCCAGCATGAGCGCGTTCGACGGGTCCTCGGCCAGGCCGGCGTCGAGGATCTCGACCGCCTGCTCCGCCTTGCCGTCGTTCACCAGCAGGGTGGCCCGAGTCGATTCGACCGCGGGGGTGTGGGGGTGTTTTTCGTCGAGGTCGGCCAGTTTCTCCAGCGCCTTGGCGGTCTGGCCCCGCTCGCGCAGCTTGCCGACCGCGGCCATCTCCGCTTCGACGGCGGTGCAGCGGCAAAACTTTCTCTTCCGGCCCGTCCCCAGGCAGTAGGGACAGGGAGCATAAGCGTCGGCGGCCATCGGCGGTCGCGGGGGTGAGCGTGAGCGAGTTGCGGCGAAGCGGGGCACGGTACGCGAGTCGGCCGAAAAGTGCATCGCCCGGGCCCCCCGCCGGTCGTCCGACGGGGCGACGGCCGGTCAGGCGGTCGCGGCTTTGAGGTCGTTCACCATCGCCCGGGCGGCCGCGGCGCTCGCCTCCTGCCAGCGGGGCGGGCCGAACTCGGCGGCGTAAGGCTCCGCGGCGAAGGCGAAGTTGATCGCCCGGCTGCTGTTGATCAGGGCCCCCAGCCCGTCGCCGTCGAAGGCGCCCGCCACGTCCGCGGCGGTGCCGCCCTGGCTGCCGTAGCCCGGCACGAGCAGCGGGGCCGAGGGCATCGCCGCCCGCAACTCGCCCAGTTCCGCCGGGTAGGTCGCCCCGACGACGGCCCCGACGAGGCCGTATCCGCCCTCGCCGGCCGTCTCCCGCGAGAGCCGTTCGATCTCCGCGGCGACCCGCTGCGTGACGCTCCGACCGTCCTGCGTCACCCCCTGAAAGGCCCCGCTGCCGGGATTCGACGTTTTGCACAGCACGTACAACCCGGCGCCGCGTTCCCGTGCCGTTTGCACGAACGGCTCCAGCGTGTCGGCGCCGAGGAAGGGGTTCACCGTCAGGGCGTCGGCCATGTCCGGCCGCGGGGGCTCGGCGCCGCCGAGCAGGCCGCGGGCGTACGCCTCGGCGGTGCTGCCGATGTCGCCGCGTTTGGCGTCGAGAATCACGATCAGCCCCGCGGCCCGGGCGTGGGCGACGACGCGGGAGAGGGCCGCGACGCCGGGGGGGCCGAGTTCCTCAAAGAAGGCGCTCTGCGGTTTCACGGCCGGGACGACGTCGGCGACGGCGTCGATCAGGCCCTTGCCGAACCGCTCGAAGGCGTCGGCGTGGCGGTCGAGTTCCGTCGGCCCGGACGCGGCGTCGAGGACGGGTGCCGGCAGGGATTTCAGCCGCGGGTCGATCCCGACGAGGGCCGGCGTGCCCTTCGCGCGAATGGCGGCGTGCAGGCGGTCGGCGTAGTGGTGGGGGGAAGCCATGGGCACAGCTTAGCGGGCGGCGTGCGAATCGCTCGTTACACTGCCCGCATGCCGCTGATCGATCTGCCGAATCGCCCGTCCCCGCTGTTCGTTCGCGACGCCGGGCACGGCCCGCCCGTGCTGCTGATCCACGGTTGGCCGCACGACCGCCGCGTCTGGGACGGCCTGGCCGACGCCCTGAGCGACGACCGCCGCGTGATCGTGCCGGACCTGCCGGGCTTCGGCTACAGCCCCCCGCGGTTCGAGGGAGAACTCGCCGAGACGCCGCCGCTGACGATGGAGGAACTGGCGGACGACCTCGCCGCGCTGCTGGACGCCCTCGGCGTGACGGAGCCGGTCACGGTGGGCGGGGTCTCGATGGGCGGGTATGCCGCGCTGGCGTTCGCGGAGCGGTTCCCGGAGCGGGTCGCCGGCCTGTTGCTGTTCGATACGAAAGCGAAGGCCGACAGCGACGCCGCGAAGGAGAAGCGGGCGGAGATCGTGGACCGGGTGATCGCCGAGGGAACGGATTTCCTGATCGAGGACTGCCCCGGCCAGCAGCTCTCGCCGCATTCCCTCAACGAGCGGCCGGAGGCGGTCGAGCGGCTGCGCGACTTGGTGGAGACCGCGACCGCAACGGGCATCGTCGGGGCTCAGCGGGGAATGGCGGAGCGGGCCGACCGCACCGCCTTGTGCGGGCGGATCGAAGCGCCGACTCTGGTCGTGGGCGGGGCCGACGATACGTTCACTCCTCCGGCGGACCTGCGATCCCTCGCGGACTCGTTCCCCCGGGGGCGGTACGCGGAGATTCCCGCCTGCGGCCACCTCCCGCCGCTGGAAGACCCCGAAGCCGCCGCCGACGCGGTCCTCCGCTTCCTCGACGCCCCGCCCGCCTGACGCCCCCCGGCGTTCCCTCCCCACCGTCCCCCCGACCCGCCCCCGGCGCCATGTCCGCTCCCGCCAAGCCCGCCCACGGCAACCGCGCCTCGACCGACCTCGGCCTGCTCATCCTGCGGGTGCCGCTGGGGCTGGACCTGGCCTACCACGGCTCCCAGAAGCTCTGGGGCTGGCCGGTGGGCGGATGGTTCACGACCGACGCCCGCTCCGGCGAGCCCGCCGTGACGAACGCCGCGGAGACCGTCGCCGGCCGCATCGACGCCTTCGCCGGATTCCTCGGGGGCGGCCTCGGCCTGCCGTACCCGCACCTCATGGCCTGGACGGCCGCGGTGACGGAGTTCGCCGGCGGCCTGCTGGTGGCGGTCGGCTTGCTCTGCCGCTTTGGGGCGTTGGGGCTGGCGGTCGCGATGGGCGTCGCCGCCTTCCTGGCCCACCGCGGCGCCTGGGACGTGCGGGCGCACGGGATGGAGTTCCCCGTGATCCTGATGTGCGCCGCCCTTGCGCTCGTGCTGACCGGACCGGGTCGGTTCAGCCTCGACGGGCTGCTGTTCGGCCGGAAGGCCGCGAAGACCGACTGACTCGCCGCTCCCCCGCCCGCCGCCCCCCGCGCCCCACGGCCCGCCGATGCTCACCCTCCGCAAGGCCGGCGACCGCGGTCACTTCGATCACGGTTGGCTCGACACCTTTCACACCTTCAGCTTCGCGGCGTATCAGAACGCCCAGTGGACGCGGTTCCGCTCGCTGCGAGTGCTGAACGAGGACCGCGTCGCCCCGGACCACGGCTTCGGAACGCACGGCCACAGCGAGATGGAGATCGTCACCGTCGTCGTCTCCGGCACGCTGGCCCACAAGGACAGCTCCGGCGGACAGGGCGAACTGACCCGCGGCGGGGTGCAGGCGATGAGCGCCGGGACCGGGCTGACCCACAGCGAGTTCAACCCGTCCAAGGAGGAGCCGGTCCACTTCCTCCAGATCTGGTTGCTGCCCGACGAATCCGGTCGGACGCCCACGTATTCCGACGGCCGCGTCGAGGACGCCGACCGCACCGGCACGCTGCTGCCGCTCGTCACCGGCACCGGGCAGAGCGCCAAGATGGAAGGCCACGGGCCGGGGTTGAAGATCGGGGCGGACGCCGCCGTCCTCAGCGGTCTGCTGCCGAAGGGGACCGAGGTGGTGCACGAGTTCATGCAGCACGGCGCCGAACCGCGGCACGGCTGGGTGCAGGTGATCTCCGGCGCCGTCACGCTGAACGGCACGCACCTCGCCGCCGGCGACGGCGTCGGCGTGACGGACGAGGCCGCCATGCACCTCACCGCCACCGAAGACGCCGAAGTGCTGGCGTTCGACCTCGCCTGATCCCGTCCCGGCGCTCCCCCGGACTTCCCACACTCTTTCTGCTCATGGCCGACAAACAGCACTCCCCCCGCTTCGTGGCGATCTGCGAGGCGGCCTCCGCCCGGGTGCCGCACACCACCAAGGAGGCCGTGAAGGCCCGGCTCGACGCCGGCGAGGCCGTGCCGCTGATCGACGTGCGGGAGGAGAGCGAATACGTCGCCGGCCATCTGCCGGGGGCGACGCACCTCTCCAGGGGCGTGATCGAGCGGGATATCGAGAAGACGTTCCCCGACCCGGACGCGGAGCTGATCCTCTATTGCGGCGGCGGCTACCGCAGCGCCCTGGCGGCGGACAACCTGAAGACGATGGGCTACACGAACGCGATCAGCCTGGACGGCGGCTGGCGCGGCTGGACCGACGCCGGCCTGCCGACCGAGGGTTGAGAGCGCACGACCGTGAGCGCGAGCGTCCCGGACCCTTCACGGGTCCGGGACGCT
>NZ_JBINJD010000105.1:0-18023 GCF_043951915.1 Alienimonas sp. DA493
GAACGGACGCAGCTTTACAACGGCGGGGCGGGCCTGTCGTACGCCGAACTCGCGGGCGGAACCGCCCCGTCCCTCTCCGTCCCCCTCTCCGTCGACCTTTCTGTCCCGCTGGGGGTGCGCTAGATGCAGTCGCTCACGAATCAATCCGCGTTCGCCGGCACGCTGTCCGCCGGGGCGTCGGCCACCGAGGTCTACCTGAGCCCGGCCGCGGGGTCGGCGGGGCTGACGGTCGAGGTCGAGGTCGAGCTGTCGAGCGTGACCGCCGCCACGGAGATCAGTTACGTCGCGTCGGTCGTCTCCGGCGGCAACGACTATCCGATTCTGCCAAACGGTTCGGGCAGCATCACGGTCTCGGGGACCCGGGCGTCTCTCGCCTTCGGCCCGAGGACGCTAAAGACCGGGCAGCAACTGAAGATCACGCTGGACAACCCCGGGGCGTCGGCGATCACGGTCGTCTCGTCCTCGCGGGATCTGGCGGCGGTGAACGTGGCGAGCTACGCCAACGGGGAGGCCCCGCTGAAGCCGGCGGTCGCGGGGCGGACGCTCTCCGTGGACGCCAGCGGTCGCACGGACCTCGGAGCGGTGGGCGGCACGGCGGTGAGCGGCCCGGCCGACCTGAAGGCGACGGGGTTCAGCACGCACAACGCCGCGGATGTCGTCACCACTTTCCGAACGGCGCTGTTCGGCTTGGCGACGTTCGAGGACCGAATCAACACGCTGCCGGCTTCGGGGACGGTCCCGACGGCGAACGCCCTGCCGCCCCGCTTCGAGCAACTGCTCATCGAAGACGGCACCGGGCACGTGACCGCGGGCAACATGCGGGGAACGGACGGGGCGAACACGGCCACGCCGCTGGACGCCGCCGGGGTCCGGGCCGCCCTCGGGTTCGCCGCCGCCGACGCGGACGCGCAACTCGACGCGATTCTCGCCGCCGCCAAATCGGTCCTATTGGTGACGGAGGACGGCTCCGGCAACAGCCAGATCGTCTGCTTCGCCGGCCCGGCCGTCGGTCAGTCCGCCCCGCTGCTGGACGCCGCGGACGCGGCCGTGACCGACCCGACCCTCGCCGTGAAAGTGGGGACGCCGGCGTGAGCGGATTCGCCCTGAACTACGCCCCGGGCTACGCGGTCGCGGAAGACCTCACGCTCCCGACCCTGCCGTCCTCGGTCTACGTCGACCAAGCGATCCCCCTCTCCGCCTCCGGCGGCACGGCCCCCTACGTCTACACGGTGGACGGCACGGTCGTGACGAGCCCGTGGACGCCCGCCGCCGCGGGCTCCTACGTCCTGCGGGCCGCGGACGCCGCGGGCGCGGAAACCGACCCGCAGACGGTGACGGTCTACGCCTACCTGCCGAGCGACGGCACCCCGGTCTACGCCGCTCGTTCCGACGTGCAAAAGCGCCTCAGCGCCTCCGGCTACAAATGGATTTCCGACCGGGACCGCAGCGGCACGGTCAGTGAGGATGAACTCGCCGAAGTGATCGATCCAGCCCTCGGATACGCTTCGTCTCGGATCGACTACTACGTCTCTCACTTAGCGACGCCCGAAGTCGCCCGCGAGGCCGGTAGCGGACTGCTTCGTGATCTGGCGACAGATATCGCCGCCTACCGCGTGGTGACGCAGGGGGGGAGAGGCGGGTACGACCAACTCAAAGATCCGCACGACGAGGCTCTCGCGTTCCTCCGGGTCCTGCATGACGAGGAGAAGCCGATTCCGGGGTTGCCGGATGCCGTCAATCCGATTGGGCCGGAAGACGCCCGACCGCGGTCCCGTGGCGTGCAAACGCTCAATATGCACCCCGCCCTACCGCGGCGGCACGGAGGTCGGAGATGAGCGATATTCCGGACAAAACGGACACCCGCGCGAAGGGCCGCCCCGAGCGGTTCCGGGTTTCCCAAGTCGCTGGAGCGATACAAGCGGCCGGCGGCGTGCTGACCGACGCGGCGGAAGCCCTCGGGTGTAGCCGCTCGACAGTGTACGAGTACCTAAATCGATACCCTGAACTCAGGGCCGTTTACGACGACTGCAACGAAGCGTCTCTGGACGTGGCGGAGTCCGGACTCGCCGCGTTTATCAACGGCGCTCTGCCGGGGGGCGACGGAGAACCGCAGGCCGTTGACCCGCGACTCCGGTTGGACGCGATCAAGTTTTATCTCCGCACGAAAGGCAAGGCCCGCGGCTACGGCGACGCCCTCGAACTGTCCGGGGCCGTGGGGCTGGCGAAACTGAGCGACGCGGAACTGGCGGAACACGCCGCCCGCCTGGGCGTCCGTCGACCCTCCACCGACGACCTGGAATCCGGGGGCGACGATGGGTGACCTCCGCGCCGCCGTCGCCGCCGGCTGCGCGATGGCCGACCGCGACTCTTCGCAATCGCTTTCGCGGTTCCTTTCGTGGGCGTGCATCGACTGCCGGCCGAACCCCGCCCCATTCGGGGACGTGCGGGAGCCGTGGCAGGCGGCGGACCTTCGCCCGTACATTCCAGCGATCGAAGCCGCGTGCGGGCTCCGTCCTCCGATCGACGGACCCCGCCGGTTCTGGCGGACCCGCCCCCGCGGCCACTTCAAGACGGGCGAGATCGCCCTCTTGATGTGTTGGCTGCTGAAGTACGCCCCCCGCCCGGTTCACTGTATCAGCGCCGCGGCGGACAAGGATCAGGCCCGACTCGTTCGGGACATGATGGAGCGGCTGTGCGAACTGAACCCGTGGTTCGGGGATGCCCTGACGATCAACCGCTACGACGCCCGCGGCCCGGGAGGGACGCTGGAAATCTTATCGTCGGACGTGGGCAGTTCGTCGGGCCTGTTGGCGGACGTGATTGTCTTCGACGAGCTGACGTGGTGGCCGCGGCGGGACCTGTTCGACGTGCTGCTCTCCGGCATGATCAAGCTCCCGCAGTCGGTCCTGCTGGCGATCACGAACGCCGGCGTCCGCGGATCGTGGCAGCATGAGGTGCTGAAGCTCGCCCAGTCCTCTCCGATGTGGGACGTGCGGGAGACGCCCGTCGGCGTGCGCCCGGCGTCGTGGCAGTCGGACGAGGAAGTCGCCGCGGACCGGGCGATGATGACACGCGGCACCGCGATGCGGGTGTACGACAACCGATGGACCGACGAATCCGACGCTCCGCTAATGCCGTCGGACCTGACGGCCGCGGTCAGCGTCCCGCCGTCCGCCTGTCTGTGGCCCGACCCGTTCCGGCCTCCGTCCGGGCCACGCAACTTGCTTGTGGGGATCGACATCGGCCTCACGCACGATGCGACCGCGGCGTGGTGCTTGGAACGGGTCGCCCCCCGCACCTACGTCACCCGGGCGCTCGTCGTGATGCAGGGCGTCCCGCTCGCCGAACAGGAGCGGCGCCTGGTCGAACTCCTGACCGCGTGGGACCGCCGGCTGTCCGCCGGGAAGGTCGACATGGGCAGCGTGGGCCGGCAACTCGCGGACGCGCTGGCGGCGAAGTTCCGCCGGATGGAAACCGTTTCCTGCTCGTCGGCGTGGCAGGGTCGATCCGCCGCCGCCGTGCAACTCGCGGCGACCGAACGCCGTCTGACGGTCCCGGGTCTCGAAACCGGTGGCGCCGACCCTGTGTTGGTCGCCGACTTCGGCGCCGTGAACCAGACCGGGGAACTGCCGGACGGGTCGCCCCGCGTGGAAACCGCCCGGGGGGAACACGGCCACGCGGACCGTTTCTGGGGTCTGGCGTTGGCGATCGACGCGGACGCGAAGCCGGCCGCCCCGCCGGCCCGCGGGGCGAGACTGGGGCCGCGCCGCAACACCGGGAGCCGATAACGAATGAATGCACCGAACACTCCCGCCCGGGGCGTCCGGGCCGACGCCGCCGCCGTCCGCGCCGCCCTCGCCCGTAAAGCGACGAAGGAGGCCGCGGACGCGGCCGAACTCGCCGACAAGATCGAGGAGGACTACCAGTTCGCGTTCGTGAAGCGGGTCCTGCTCGCCCATCTGTCCGTCGCTCCGGTGACGTGCGGAGCCGCCCCCGAACGGCAGTCCGACCCCCGCGCCGCCGACCTGGCGACGTGGCTGATCGACCTCTGGCACCGCTGCTTGCCGCAGATCGCCGCCGCCTACGGGACGGGCCGGTCGGCGTTCGCGGTAGAGTGGGCGTACGACCCCAAAACGAACCTGCACCGCCCTAAATTGCACGCGATCCCGTTCGGGGAGTCCGCACCGAAGTGGAACCCGGAGACGGGCGAGTTCGAGGGGATCGCAGTGGGCAAAGATCTCGTCCTGCCGCCGGGCCGGTGCTGGCACTGCCCAACGGACGCCGACGCCCTGCACCCGCACGGGCGAAGCCGCTACCTCGGCGCCGCCCGTAAGGAGTGGGAACGGCGGGGTTCGCTGTTCGAGCTATGGGAAGAGCACGTCGAACACTTCGCCCTTCGCGGCGGCGTCGCCTACGGCCCCGGGGTCGGGGTTGGGCCGGACGGGGAGGAAATCGACCTCGCCGCGAACATGCAGCAGGCCCACGCGATGCGGCGGCCGGGCTCCCTGCTGTACGTCGAGGGGGAACGGGACGGGAACGGCCGGTTCCCGCAGGAGTTCGTGGAGCCGCCGACGCTCGACCCGCCGGCCCCCCTGGACGCCGCCCTCGGCGAATCCGATATTCGCGTCCTGCGTTCGCAGGGCCTTTCCGAGCTTTCCGTCCAACAAACCGGCGACCTCGGCAGCTACGCACTGGCGGTTGTGCACCGGCTCGTCACGGTCAGCGTGGTCTACGAACTGGCGGGGCAGTGGGGCGGGGGGTTCGGGAGGTACGTGTGCGAACCGGCCGCGAAGCACAACTTCGGCGACGCCAAGGCGGTCCTGTTCGACACGCCGCGGCTGACTGAACTGCCGGACTCGACGGTCGGCGAACTGGCGAAAGCGGTTCTCGCCCAGCCGACGCTCTCGCCGGTCGCCGCGGCGGTCGACCTGCGGCGCCTGTTAGAGTCCGGCGGCGTGCCGGTCGGGGACGACTTCGAGGACCGACTGTCGGAGGCGGTCGCGGCTCAGACTCGGCTCACGCTGGGCGGGCGTAGTACAGAGGGGGCTGGGCCGAGCGCCGCCGCAATGGCGGACGACGACCCCGGCGACTTCGCTCCGCCGCCGGGCCTGCCGCACCCGGACGAGTTCGCGGACGTGGTCGAAGCGGAACTGGCGGACCTCTACGGCCGCGCCGCCGCTCTCTATACCCGGCACGGGTGGCCGACGCCCGAGGTGCGAAAACTGATCGAGCAGGCCGAACGACTCGCGGCCGACGCCGCCGAAGCCGCGGACCTACTCGGTCGCGCCGCCGTTGCGGTCCCGCCTGAAACGCTCTCCGGGTTCCCGTACCGCCTGCCGTCCGAGGTCTCGATGGCCGACGACGGACCTGTCTCTCGCTGGGCGTGGGTCGCCCGGGTCAGGGCGTGGCTGGGGGACCGGGGCTTGCCGTTCGGGGCGACCCGGCCCGATCCGGAGGCTGCCGCGAAGTCGTCTGCGGCTGGCGTGCTGGCCTCCCTCCGCGAATCCGCGGCGTCGGCCCTGTCGTCCGCCGGCGACGCGACGGAACGACTCAGGGATGCCATGCGGGGGCCGATCGCGGACGCCCGTCAGCGGCTGCGGGACGGGACGCGGCGGGCCTACCTCGCCGGGCGCGACGCGACGCTCACGGTGCCGCGGGTTGCGGCCCTGTACCCCTATGACGAGTTCCGCACTCAGCACGACTCCCGGGTCCGCCGGGAGCACCGGCCGCTTGACGGTCTGATCGTCAAGCGGGGCACGCCGGAGCACGCGACGGCTCTGCGGGCTCTGGCGGATCACAACTGCCGGTGCGAAGTGAAAACCGTCCGGGCGTCGGCCGCGACCGGCCGCAACGTCGTGGGTGAGAACGCGGCCCTGCCTTCGGAGATTGCGAATGCGTACGGCTGAGACGACCGGGAAGGCGATCCGCCCGATCTACCCGCCGCGGCCGGACCCGGTCGCGTTGGCCTACGGCTACCCGGCTCCGCTCATGTGCCCGGTTCACGGGATCGCCTTGACTCGGTACACGACCCGCGGGGACCGCTCGCAGCGGTACTATAAGTGCGAGTTTCCGGGGTGCCGGTGCCGCGGGTCCGAGTCGGTCAACGTCCCGCGGACTCCGGCCGCCCGAGACGCGATCCGGGCGAAACTCGGTCTGGGCGAGGAAGAATAGCGGCCGACTTAGCCGCGTCGGGCTACCGGCGACGCTGCGGGGATTCCCGGTCGGGGTTTCATCCTTGATTCTAGGGGCATGGCTACCGAATCGCCCCGCTACCGCGACCTCCCCGCCTCGCGCGAGTTCACGCTGGACGGCGAGCGGTTTCGCAAAATCAACGCCGGCATTTATTGCGACGCCGACGATCCCGCCATCGTCCACCCCGCCGGCCCCGGCAATTTTCGCGTCGAAGTCGACGCTGAACCCGAGGCCGTTGACGAGCTTGAGCAGACGACCGCCGAGCGGTTAGACGCCCGCTACACCGTGAAGCAACTCCGGCGAGTGGCGGAGTTCTACGAACTGGAATACGACGGTCTCAAGAAGGCCGAACTGTGCGAGACGATCGCCGAAGCTTTGGGCGAGAGCGTCCCGCCCGACGCCGATCTCGACACGATCGCTGGGGACCGCGACTGATGCCGGCCCCCGTCGTTCTCGACCTCGGTCACGACCTCCCGGTTCCCGAGCCGCCGGAGGGGTTGTTCGGTCCGCCCCGGTTCACTCCGGAGCAGCAGGCTGAGAATCCCGACATGCCTCTCACTCGCGTGGTGAAGGACGTGATCCGGGTCGGCACCTACCGGGTGCGGGACGAGGCGAACGGCGGACGAGAGCTGGACTGGACCGTCACCGAGCCGCTGCTGACCGCTCTCGCCGACGCCCACAAGACGGCCCGTTCCCGCGGTTTCGCCACAGTGTTGGGGAAAACGCACGGCGACCCGCAGACCCGGTTGATCCACCCGGACGACCAGATCGGCAACGTCGGCGACATGGCGGTGGCGGACGGGACGCTTTGGATGAGCGCCTACGTCACGCCGGCGGAAGCGAAGCGGCTCGCCAACCCGTCGATGAAGGTTTCCCCGTACATCCTCGCCGGGAAGGCGGATACCGGGGGCCATGTCTATCCGGCCCGCGCCTGGCATGTCGCCGTTACCGACAACCCCCGCGTCTACGGCCAAGGTCCGTTCCGTATCGCTCTCTCCGACCCCGCGACGAACCGCGAAGTCCCCATGACCGTCGAAAATGCCGCCCCGCTGTTCGCCGTCGCTCTCGCCGACGAGCCGCCGACTGACGCCCCCGAGAGCGACGCCCCGGCCGATTCCGGCGCCGGCACGAAGCTATCCGGCGCCGGCGCCGCCCCGGCTGTGAAGCTGTTCAAAGACATCTTCGAGTACCTGGGGCTCCCGCTGCCCGCGAAGGTCGATGAGTCCAACGTGCTCGAGTGGGCACAGGACCGGCTCGAGATGGTGAAAGCCCGGGAGACGACGCCCGCCGCCGAGGTCGTGGAGGACGGAGCCTCGGCTGCCGTGCCGATGAGCCACGGACTCAAGCCCGACGCGGCCAAGGACCGCGAAATCGCCGACCTCAAGGCGGAACTCGCCGCCCGTGATCAAGAGCGGGCCGCCGAGAAGCAACAGGCGTTCGCCCTTGCATTGGACTACCAGTGCGAGACGGGCGCGATGACCGCCGCCGAGCGTCAGACGTGGCAGCGGGTCGGCGAGAAGACCGGCTTCGACCTGTCCTTGCTGCCGGGCCGGTCCGCCGGCGCCGCCCTGGCGATGGGCGACCCGCTCAAACAGCGCCGCGACGGGTCCGCCCCGTCGGTGTCGAAGCCGTCCGCCGGGCAGCCCACGCAGGAAGAAGTGGACGCCTACATCGAGGCCCGCTTCGGCAAGGCCGCCTGACCCCTCCCGCCGCACGCCCCCCCGACTCTCCCGCTAAAGCCCCACGACGATGCCCGGATACACCGAACGGACCGCCGACGCCGGCCGCGTCATCCTCTACTCCGCGGTCAAGGACCCGGCCTCCATCTACCCGCCCGGCGGGGTCCAGATGGACCCGGATAACAGTTACTTCCAGGGCGAGAAGGTGATCCCGGCCGGTACGCCGGTTTACCGGCAGTCGTCCGGCTTGCACCGCCCCTGGGTCGCCGCGACGGCGGACGGGGCCGGCACGTCCTCCACCGCCCTGACGGTCGACGACGCGAGCGGCTACGCCGTGGGCGACGCGATCTACGTCGGCAGCACGGCGACGACCGTGTCCGCGGTCGACTACGGCACCAACGTTATCACGCTCGCCGCCGCGGCGACATGGACCGACGGGGCGGCGATCCACCCGAGCAACGGCTACGCCGCTGCCAACCCGGTTGTCGGCATCGTCTCCGATGAGTTTGGCGTGGACCTGTCCGCCGACCGGCTGCGTGACGACGACACCGCCCGCATTCAGGTCGCAGGCCCCGTGAAGGCGTGGATGGTCTACGGCTTCGACGCCCTGAAGACCTCCATCGACGCTGGCGACCAGCCGCTCATCGACGAGTTGACCTTCTGGCAGCGCGGCTACCGCGTCGCCTGACCCGACCCCGCGTAACCGCACTTCCCGACCCGCCCTAGACGGACGAACCGATGGCCCTTTCGATCTGGCAACTTTTCGCCAGCAATGCGCTGACCGCCCGGTACGGGGCGACCAGTCGCGGTTTCCAGTCCAACCCCCTCTACGATGCCTACCGGGTCGGAACCCCGGCTCGGTTCGAGGAGGATCAGGTCCGCGTGCTGGACGTGTCGTCCATCGGCGAGCCGGCCCCGCTGAACAACGCGGGTCAGCCGGCCCGGGTGCTGGACCTGGTCGGGGCGGGCGACCGCACCCTGACGGCGTACCGGGCGTTCAACGTGATCCCGATCCAAGGGCTCACGTTGGATCTGCTCGCCAGTTTTGACCCGAACCGGCCCCGCGACCCCTCCCCAGTGGAGGCGGCCGTCCAGCGGCAGGCGGAGGGGATGCTGGACATCCAGATGCGGCACTTCGCCCGGCGTCACGTGCTGGCGAAGCAGTTGTTCGTCGCCAAGACGCTGACCTCCGGCGCGATCTATATCGGCGAGGGCGGCCAGATTCTGGAATCCGACACCGGCGCCGTGCAGACGCTCCCGACCGGCATCCCGGCCGCGAACATGGGCGGCGACTACGTCGGCACCGTTTGGACCGACAGCAGCAGCACGCCGCTGGACGACCTCGACGCGATGAACGACGCGGCGGAGAGCGCGGGCGTCGCTCCGCTGCGGCACGTCTGGCTGCACACCTCCCTGAAGTCCAGCATCCGCGCCAACACGCAGATGAAGGAGTTCTTCACGGGCGGTACGAATAACGGGCAGGACGCCGAGTTCGGCCGGGCGGTTCGGTCCGGGGACATGGTGCAGGTCGGCGAGTACACCTTCCACTTCTACGGCGGGACGTACACCGCGGCGGACGGCACCCGGAAGCCGTTCATCCCGACGACCAAGGCGATCGTGACTCCCGACCCGCAGGACGGGGAGTGGGTGGTCCACGGGGACTGCAAGACGCCGGTGCCGAGCGAGACCGGCGTGTACGGCGACCTCGCCGCAGCCCTGAACACGCTGCGGCCGGAGTACGGCGATTTCAGCTACGTCGCCACCCAGCACAACGTGACCGGGGTGCAGGTGTTCGCCGGGTTCGCCGAGGTGTTCGGCCTGGCGGCCCCGGAGAGCGTCTACGTGCCGACGATCGCGGCCTGAGACTAAGTCGATCCGCAAGCCCCCGTTCGCCGCGAGCGGGCGGGGGCTTTTTTCTAGCCCGACGTTCCGAGACCGACATGGCCGATGAGCCCGCCGCCGAGGTGCCGCCTGTGGAGTTCGCCGATTTGGCGAAGGGGCAGCGGTTCACGCTCCGGAGGAAGGAGTACAAGAAGCACTCCGATGCCGTGCCCGCCACAGAGACGGAAGACGCTAAGCCCGCTCTGTGCGAGAACCGCCACGGCGATCTGGTTCCGATCCACCCCCCGACGTTGGTGGTGGCGGCGGCGGACGTGAAGGCCGTGAAGAAAGACGCCAAGCCGAAGGCTGGGAACGACGCCGACGGGGGCGGGTGACATGATCACGGCGCCCCAATACGGCGAAGTCTTGGATGCTCTTGTCGCGGCGATCGAGTCGTCTGCCGCGGACATCCTCCCGCCGCACTGTCCGGAGTGGCGGCTGGTGACGGCGTACCGCTGCTTCGCCCCGTACAACGACCCGACGGCCTTGCCGGGGGAATGGGGGGCCGGCGATCTGCCCGGCTGCGCGGTCGAATTCGCTCGGGCGGACCACCAGTTCGAGGCCAGCCCGTCGATGCGAGCCCGGACCGCCGTGCGGGTGACCGTGCGGCTCCCGGACAGGGACCAGCCGGGAGCGCTGGAGGTCGGCGGCAGGCTGGCGAAGGTCGTCGGCGACAACACGCCGTCTCCAGTGCCGGCCCGGTTCTACTCGCTCTCCTCGCAGACCGCCGAGATCGGCGGCACGGACGAGGACCCGCTGACGGAGGCCGTCGTCACCTTCCCCCTCGATATCCCGTACACGCTCCGCTGAGAGACTGGACCGATGGCGTACATTCAAAACGAGTTCTCGCACCTCGCACTGTATAGCGAGGCCAGTAGCGAATGGGGCAACGTTCCTTCCCCGGACGCGGGCGAAGTAGGCGGGCCGGTTCTCGTCCCGGTGCCGTTCGATCAGTACGAGGTCCGGCTGACGCCGGAGAATCGCGTCGGCGACAGCATGGTGGGTCTCCTTCAGGATACCTATAGCCGCAACTGGCGTTCTTCGCTCTCCGGCTCGCTGACGGCGCCGCTGCTGGGATACCACCCGACCGGGCTGACAGTCAGCCTCGCCCAGTACCTGCTTGCGTGGGGGCTGGCGACGCCGGCCGGCGACCTCGCCGAAGCCGCCGACCTTCCCTCGAAAGGGGCGATCTTCGACGTCGGGGCGTCGTCCGAACTCGCCAAGCGGCATGTCGGCCTCAAGCCCTCCAGCGTGTCGCTCAACGGGACGGAGGCCGACGGCATTTCGGTTTCGATCGAACTGCTCGGCAAGGACGAAGTGGACGGCCCCGCGTCCCCCGAACCGCCCGCCGACGACGTGGGGGACGTGCTCCTGACCCGTTTCGAATACGCCGACGTGACCTTCAAGCTCGGCCCGAAGGGCGGCACGCTGGCGACGGTCTGCACCGAGCAGTTCGGGTTGAGCGCGTCGCTGAACCCCGTGACGGCGTACTGCGGGGGGCGTCGGCTTTCGGTCATCAAACCCGGCCGGCGGCAGACGCAGCTCAGCGTGACGCTTCTGGAGGACGACGAACAGGCCCTCATCTGGGACGACATCCGCCGCTCCGCCGACGCCGCCGGGCAGTCGGAATACGCCGCCGAGATCGTCGCGTCGGCGACCCATAACGGCAGCGGGGCGTCCGGCACTTCGACCCGCCTGACGTTCACTTTGCCGAGGCTCGTCTACACCGGGCATTCGGAGAACCGCGGGCGGGGCGAACTGCAAAAGGCCCCGCTGACCTTCAACGTTTTGAAGCCCGCAGACACCCGCCATGCGGTGAACCTGGCGGCGGCCCTCGTTTGATGGCCGGCTCCCGCATCACGCTCTCAGGACTGCTCTCCCGAGGGCCGGAAGGGCTGGTAGAACGGTTACGGGGCAACGTGCAGCCGCACCTCCGAGAAGCCGGCCTCGCCCTGCTCGACGAGTGGCGTCAGCACTACGACGAGAAGAGCCGGGGGGGCGGCGGGAGTGACGGCCGCCGCTGGGAACCGCTCACGGCGGAGTACGCCGCCAGGAAGGCCAAGAACGGACTCAGCCCGCGGCTGGGGATGGCGACCGGGAGGCTCCGGCGGTCCTTCACCGTCGCGGGGAACAGGAACGTCGTCACGACCACCCGCCGCACCGTCCGCGTCCGGCCCGGTGACAACGTGCCGTACGCCCGCTTCTTCGACAAACGCCGCCCGCTGCGGCCCGACCGACTGCCCCGGGCGTGGGCCGACGCCGCCGCCCGCCGATTCTTTTCCTCGCTGCTGAGAGGCCGCTAATGCTGATTCTCGAACAGGCCGCCAAAGACTCCGAACGCTGGGAAGAGGTCATCCCGGCGGAGAAGAACGGCGGCGCCCCGTTCTCCGTGAAACTGCGCGAGCCGACGTACGCCGAACTGTGCCGGGACATCGACACGCCGCGGAATGGGGATTCGACGTTGCAGCGGATTCGCACCGTGGTCGTCGATTGGTCCGGCATCGGCCGGAAGGTCACGGACACCACGGACAAGGACAACCCGGTCGAGAAGATCGAGCCGCTGCCGTTCTCGCAAGACGCCCTCGCCCGGCTTTGCGAGAAGAACCGCGGCGTGTTCATCGCGCTGGTGAACCTGTCGCTCGACCTGTACGTCCAAGACCGGGCGGAGACGGCAAAAAACTTGCCAGAGCCGTCCGGGCAAACCCCCGCCGGCTGAACCGATCCAATCCCGCCGAACGGCTCGTCATGGAGTACCGCCGCCGCCGCAACCTCGCCGCCGTCGCCCGCGAACTCGACATCAAGACCGACGAACTGGAGGCCGGGCCTCACTCCGCCGTAGACGACCTGTTGACCATCCATTTCGAGCACGTCGCCCGGGACATCGAAGCCGCCGCCAAGAGGTAGAGCCATGAACGAACTCCGGGAATCGCTGGTCCTTGACTTTGACGACCGCGCGTCGGCGCCGCTGGCGGATGTCGCCCAGCGGATGGGCGGGTTCGAGAGCCAGACCAAGGCCGCCGACAAGTCCCTCGCTGGCATGTACGCCCGCGCGAAAGAAGCGACCGCCAAGGCGGCGGAACTTGGCAAGGGCGCCGTCGTCGCCGCGACAGGCTTGGAGCGGACGACGCAATCGGCGGACGACCTGCGGGAAAGCATCGACCGGGCGAGCCGGTCCGTGCGTGAGGCGGAAGCGGAGTTGAACGAACTGTCGGCGTCCGACGGCCCCCGCCGGCTGACGAACGAGTTTGACGACCTCTTCGACCGGATCGAACGGGGGCAAACCGAGGTCCGCGAACTTCAATCCCAGCTTGACCGGCTGAACGCCCCCGAGATGGGCGGCGATTACCGGGGCGGCTACGGAGGCGGCGGCGGGCGATTTGAGGAGGGGCTGAACCGTTACGGCGAACTGAAAGGGAAGGTTGACGAGATCGACCAAGCCCTTCAGGCGACGATCAGTTTCTACGGCAAGGCGAAGGAGTCCTACGACGGCAGCCAGTTCGGCGGAATCGCGGCGACGATCTTCGGCATCGGGGAGGCCGCCCGAGAAACGATCCCCATCGTTTCGACACTGGATGACGCGATCGCAGACCTCACCAACAGGGACAAGCCCGGCGGCTGGGGGTGGACGGAGTCTGCCGGAGCATGGTGGGCAGGCGGCGAGAAGACGAACCGCTTTCGGGGCCGCGTAACCGGCGAACAAGAGTGGGCGAAGGAAGAACGTCTACAGCGGGAGGCCGCCGAACTCGCCGCCGAAGCCGCCAAGGAGCGGGCGCGTCAGGCGGACGAAGCGGCGAAGCGCACCGAAGAACTCGCCCGGATCGAGCGGGACTACGCGGAGGAGCAACGGCAGGCCCAGATGGAGGCCCGGGGCGAGTGGGAGGAGCTACACGACGCCCGCCTCCGGCAGATCGAGAAGCAGACCGAACAGGCCGTCGAAGCCGCGGAGACGGAAGCCGAGAAGATCGAAGCCCGCATGCAGGGGGAGCGACGGCTCCGGGCGGAGAACCACCGCGAAGCCATGCGGCAGATCAAGGAGCGTGCCGACGCCGAACGCGACGCCGCCCGGGAAAAGGAGCAGGCGGAGCGAGAAGCGGCCCGCGAAGCGAAGCGGTTAGAGGAGGAGCGGGCTCGGGCGGCGGAGGAGGCCCGCGAACGCGCCCGGCAGGCCGCCGAAGAACGAATCCGTCTCATCGACCGGGAGCGAGACAAGCTCGCCGAGGCGGCCCAGGCGGACCCGTCCGCGGCGGCGGGGCAGATCGCCCAGTTCGGCGGCGAGCGCGGCCGGGCGATGTTCATGCAGAGCGACCGGGCTCAGCGGTACATGGACCGGATCAGCCGGGCTCAGGAGATGGGGCGCCCGACCGAACGCCTCATGGCCCGCCTCAAGAAACTGGCTGACGCGGCGGAGTTCCGGGGACGCCGGCAGGCGGGGCAGGCGCTCGCCCAGGGCCGGGTGAGCGGAGAAGATCTGTCGAAGATTCAGGACATCCTCGCCAAGCGGGCCGCAGCCGAAGCCCAGCGCGAGGTGCAGGCCGGCAGCGGGCGGGTGCAGGCGGCGGAAGCCGCGGCGGAGAAGGCCCGCGCCGCGGCGGACGCGGAGCGGGACCGGTTGAACGAGTCGATCGTGAACCGGCTCGTGCAACTGACCGAGCGAGAGAACGCGGCGGGCAGCGCGAACCGAGACATGAGGACCCGGCTGCAATCCGCGAAGCTGGGCGCCTAAGCCGCCGCGCGACCGATCCAACGTAGAAAAAGGCCGAGCAGCGCGATCGGGATGCCCACCGCCGCCGCGACGACGATCCCCTTCCACTCGAAAGTCAGTAGAAACGCCCCGCCGAACACCACGGCCAAGATGAGCAACCCGTTGCCCATCTGGCGGGAGAACTTCGCCAGCCACGGCACATCGCCAAACCCGGCTGCGCGTTTCGCATGGTAGGTCGCCCACCTGACGGCGTCGGGGGTCGGCGGCGGGTCGTTCGGGTTGGCGGCGGACATGCGGGTACTCCAACGCCCACAACGTCGCGCCGCAACCTTCGGTTCACCCGGCCTCGCGCAGGCGCTCCGTCAGCGCCTCCGGCTCGTACCGCTTCAGAATCTCCTCGGCCCAGTCGCACTTGTCCGTCACCCGCTGGCCGGCAGGCTGGTACTTCGCCCAGAGTTCCAAGTTCTCCGGCCGGTTGTCGTCCCGCAAACCGTTGATGTGATGGACGCTCTCGCCTTTGCGGAGTTTCCGCCCGAGTTTTCGTTCCATAACCACCCGGTGCTCATACCGAACGGGTCCTCCGGCCGTCAGTTGTACGTAGCCGTTGAGTGTGGCTTTCCCTCCCTTCCAGTTCGGATGCTGATTCCCCTTCATTGATCGCAGGGTGTCGCCGCGAAGACAGCCGCACGAACGACAGTGGCCAGTAAGCAGCCGGTTGGCGTAGATCACCCGGACGGTTCCGCATTCGCAACGGCAGCGATATCGAGACTTCGAGTTCGGGCGCTCCGGGTCTCTCCCTAGCACGGTCCAGCGACCAAAGGTTTCGCCCTGAGAGATGCTTTTGCTTCTCATCGCAGTTCCTCGTTAAGCGAGCCGGGACGATGCTTGCGAAGGTAACTCTTCGCCCATTCGACTTGATCGGACACTCGCTGCCCCGGCGGGTGGGAGTGATCCCAGAGTTCTAGATTCTCAATGCAGTTGTCACGCCCGTCGCCGTTCAGATGGTGGACGTGCTCGAACGGCTCTAGACCCCGCCCTAAGTGCTCCTCCATGACGAGGCGGTGCTCTAAGCGTTCCCTGCCACCGGGTAGAGACACGGCCTTGTACTTAGTGACGCCGCCTTTCCAGTTCGCCGAGCCACTACCCGAGTTCGCTTCGATTGTGCGATCTCGCTTGTAGCATCCACAAGACTGGGTGATGCCCCTGCGGAGGCTGTTCGCAGCGGCGATTACCTCTGTTCCGCATTCGCACAGACAATGCCATGCCCGATGCCGCCATTTATCGCGGCCCGCTTTGCGAACGATGGTGAGTCTGCCGTATTGGCCCCCGGGCTGGATTGCCGGCACGCCAGCGAGGTGTTTGCAGCATCCACAACCTTTTGAGGTTCCATCCCCAAGGCCGACAGACCGAACGGTTCGCTCTGTTCCACAATCGCACCGACAAAGCCACCTAGGCCCCTCGCCCGGTCGACTCTCTGCCTGCCTGATGATCGACCAATACCCGAATCGGTCACCGGGCTGGAAGAAATATTTTCGCTTCGCCATCACGCACCTCACACCCTAGGGAACACGGGAACACTCCCCGCCGGCCCGCACGAACGCAAGCCGGCGGGGGAGGGAGTCAGAACTCGTCTTCGCCGCGGTCGTCGCAGGCGTAGGTCACGGCCACGGAGTTCGTCTCCGGCCGCGGGTCGACGCCGGCGATGACGCAGGCGAACCGCCGGCCCCGTTCGCAGACCGGCAGGCGGACGGGCAGGTCGTCGAACCCGAACCTATCAAGGTCGACGGTCAGCGAGACGGAGGACGTCGCCAGCCCGACGCCGGCGCCGCCGCGGACCCGCTTGGCGAGCTGGACGCGGACGTAGGTGCGGAGGTCGGCCCGGCCCTCGCCGGACGGCCAGACGTGGACGGTGGGGGACGTGCCGGCGGCGTCCGCCCCGGCGAGCCCGCGGGAGGGCTCCCGCACGGCGGGGGGGGTCTTGACGACGCGGGATTGAGCGGAGAGAGTCGGCATCGGCCGGCCCCTTTCTGTGGAATGTTCGGGGTTGGTCAGTCCCCCCGGGTGGTCTCACTCACCCGGGGGGACACTTCTCTAAACGTGCGGCGACGCTCGCCGGTTCAAGCGATCACGCCGGAGAACGGCACTCTCGTACAGCCGCGGAACGGCCGGCGGGCCGTCAGAGCCGCGGCGACCTGATCGGGTCCGTAGAACGGCCGCCCGTCGTCGCCGCGGGTCGCGGGCTCAATGCCGTCGAAGGCGTCGGCCGACAGTCCGAAGAGGTGAGCGGCAATTTCGCCGTCCCACAACGCGAGTTCGTAGTGGTCCGCGGGTTCCGTCGCGGGGGCCTGCGTCTTGACGGCAGACCGGGAGCGGTGCAACATGGCGTCGCCTTCCGGTGAGGTTGGTTGATCGGCCCGCGTCTCGTTCCTGCCAGGGAGTGAGGGACGCGGGCCGTTCTGTTTGATCCGGGCGACTGCCCGGGGCGTTCGCCATCTTTCAGAATGTTGAACGCCCGGTCAACCAAGATTCCGAAAGAGTCCCGCGGGCGTCTGCTACACTTCCTTGCGTGACCGACCCCGTGCCGACTGCTGCCGACCTCGCCGAACTGACGGCCGCCGACCTAGTGCGGCGCCTGCGTGCTGACGGCATGACGTGGCCCGCTATGAAGGACGCGACCGGGGCGTCGCTCGGGACACTGCACGGTACCGGCAGCGGCGCCACGATCCCGAATGCGGACCTGTACCGCACGCTGGCGAAACTCTGCCTAGACCGCGGGCTCCTCACCCGGGCGGGGTGATCGCCTCGCCGGGGGAGACGCCCATCAGTGAGGCGAGACGTTCAAGGTCGACCCCTTGAGGCCAACGCTCCCCACGCTCCCAGCCCGCCCAGGTCGTGAAGTGAACCGGCGGGTCCAGTCGCTCGCCGGCCGCACGCTGGGACAGCCCCTCAGCAGCACGCCACGCCTTCAGTCGTGCGGCGAGGGCGGCGGCGGGGGCGGAGACCGTGGGCGAGGGCATGCCGACAGCCTACCTGAGAATCTTTCCGAAGTCTATGCGTTTCGCCTTGCATGGCGTATGCGTTTCGCCTAGACTGTGTGGGTCGGAAAGGCCGACAACGAAAGTGTCCCCCGGGCCGCGTAGGACCGGCCCGGGGGACTGACCGACCCCAACCTCTGACAGAAAGGGCCAGCCGATGGCTACCCTCACCCCCGTGCGTCGCGTCGTCAAGCCCTCTGCTCCGGTCGCGGAGCCCTCCCGCGGCCTCTCCGGCGCCGCTCTCCGCGGCACCTCCCCGACCCGCACCGTCTGGCCCGCGGGTCGCACCGCCTGCCTGCGGACCCAGGTCCGGTACATCGTGGAGTACAAGGTCGAGCAGTTCGTCAAGGAGAACCCGGCCATCCCGGCCGCGAAGGCGACCGACCTGTTCTCCGTGACGGCCGCGTACCGCGTGGCGGAGTTCGAGGGGCAGGACATTCCGACGGAACTCGGGGTGACGGTCGGCGGTCGGCAGTACCGGTGCGAACTGTGCGGCTTCGAGAAGCGGCACGCGCTCGGCGAGAACGTCGCCAA
>NZ_JBINJD010000106.1:0-17701 GCF_043951915.1 Alienimonas sp. DA493
CCCGCGGGGCCTCGGCGTTACGGCGGGGGCTCGGGCGTTACACTCGGGGCATGAGCGAGGAACGAACCGAAGAACTGACGGACGAACAGATCGTCGCCCGGGTGACGGACCTGCTGGCGCACCTGTGGATGGTGCGGACGTTCGTGAAGCACTCCGAGGAGGCGGAGGAGTACGAGGATCTGCTGGAGCTGCCGCGGGCGGCCTTCGACGTGGCCCGGGCGGTGGAAACGCGGCTTGACGACGTGCCGGCCCTGCGACGTATGCTCGCCAAGAAGGTGCCGAAGTTGCGGCGGGCCGCCGATGAGTTTCGGGTCAACGCCGCCGCCGCCAGCACGCACACCAACTGGCAACAGGCGGTGATCAGCCTCGACGCGGTCGTCGCCGGGCTCGCGGCGCTGCGGCCGCCCCAGGTCGCCCCGCCGGCCTCGCCCCGGTTGCCGACCGCCCAGCCGCCGGCCTCGCCGCTTCCCGCCTCCCCCCGTCCGTCTTCGCCCCGCCCCGCCTCGTGACCCCCGCCCCGCCCAGCGCTCGCGGACGGGACGACAGTTACGAGTACGAGGACGACCGTTACCGGGACGAGGAGCACGACGACGGGTCGGTGGCGACGTTCGCCCCCGCCCTGCCCCGGCTCCCCCGCCGGCGGAGCGTTCCGGCGAACCGCGACCTGCCCCGAAGCGCTCCGCCCCGCAGCGCCCCCCCGCGGAGCGCCCCGCCCCCCGAGCCTGACCCGCCCGCGCCCCCGCGGCCATCCTCACCGCTGGCCGAGTTGTTTGCGGAGGAGGAGGAAGAAGAAGCGGAGAGGGCCGCCGCCCGGCCGGCCCGCCGCTGGGGGAACGACCGTCCGACCGCCGAGCCGCCCCGCCCGGCGCCCGCCCCGGCGCCCACGCCCGCCCCCGCCGTGACGGTGCGGGAGGAGCCGCGGGAGGACGCCGACGAGCCGGAGGTCGCCGCGGAACCGATTTGGGTCGGCGTGGCCCGGGGCGTGGCGGCGACGCTCGCCGCCGGCGCCCTGACCGGGGCGGCGTTGATCCTCAAGGGAGCCCCCGCCGGCCCGATGTGGTTGGGGGCGTTCGCCCCGCTGCCGGACGCGGCGCTGGCGCCGCTGCTGGCCTTCTGCGGCACGGGGCTGGGGCTGTTCGCGGCGAGGTCGAACCTGCCGACGCCCCCGCGGTGGGGGGCGACGCTCGCCGCCGCCGCGGCCGCCGGCGGGGCGCTGAAGGTCGCGATCGCCGGCGGACTGGCGGACGGGTTCGGGCCGTCGCTCGCCTGGCACCTCGTCATCTGTGCCAGCCTGATCCTCGCCGCGACCCGCTGGAGCCCCGGAACCGCGACGGCGCGGGCCGGACGGTTGGCGCCGCTGATCGGGTTGCTGGTGTGCGGACTGACCTTCCCCCTCGCCGACGGGGCGCTGGCCGAGATCCCCGCGGAGCAGCGCGGCCCGGCCGCCGCCGCCCGAGCGATCGCCGGCTGGTGGGGCGACGCCCTCCCGTTCGACAGGCCGACGGACGAGGCGTCGTAGCACGCCCCGGGGGCATGCGTCGCTTGCGGCTCTGCAGGGTCCGAGGGTTCTCCGCCCCCGCGAAACCGCAAGCGGGGAGCCAGCATGCGTCCCTCAGCCCTGTTGGCTGCAAGAACAGTCCGTAGCGACGTCGCGGACGCGACATTCGCCTCGTCTCCCCCGGCGGCGGATCGTTAGGCTGCGGGCCCTCCGGGTCCCCCACGAGTTGCGTTGATGCGTCTCCCCGACGGCTTTCGTTCCCTCACTGGTTGTTTGCTCTCCGCCCTGCTGGCCAGCGGGGCGACCGCCTGGCTGATCGACGGGCGGCCGCAGTCCGCCAGCGCCGAGCCCGTCCCCGTGCAGTCCGGGCTCTCCGCCCCGCAGTTGCCGGCCCCGGACCCCCAGCCGGCCCCGGCGGTGGACGCCTCCGTGCCGGCCCCGACCGCCGGCCCGGCGCCGCTGACGCCGGAGGAGGCCGTTCGGGTGCGGGTCTACGAAGCCGCCAACCGCGGGGTGGTCAACATCACCGCCCACAGCACCTCCCGGGAAAACCTGTTCCGGGTCGAACTGGAAAGCGAGGGCCGGGGCAGCGGTTCGATCCTCGACCGCCGCGGACACGTGCTGACGAACCTGCACGTTGTGGAGGGGGCCGACCGGATTGAGGTCCGGCTGTTCGACGGCGAAAGCTACGACGCCGTCCTCGTCGGCGGCGATCCGGTCGGGGACGTGGCCGTGTTGAAGATGATCGACGCCCCCTCCGAGGACCTCTACCCGATCCCGCTGGCCGACAGCCGCGACCTGCGGGTGGGCCAGAGCGTGTTCGCCATCGGCAACCCGTTCGGGCTGGAGCGGACGATGTCCGCGGGGATCATCTCCAGTTTGAACCGGGACCTGCCGATCCGCGGGGCCCGCACGGTACGGGGCATCATTCAGACCGACGCCGCCGTGAACCCGGGCAACAGCGGCGGTCCGCTGCTGGACGGCCGCGGCGCCCTGATCGGGGTGAACACCGCGATCGCCAGCACCAGCGGGCAGAGCGCCGGGGTGAGCTTCGCGATCCCCGGCGGGTTGGTGCGGCGGGTCGTGCCGCAGCTGATCCGCTACGGCCGGGTGATCCGGCCGGAGGTGGGCATCGCGCAGGTGTTCGAGGTGCCGGACGGGCTGCAGATCGCCAAGCTGGTGCCCGGCGGCCCGGCGGAGCGGGCCGGCCTGCGGGGGCCGCTGATCGTGCAGGAACGCCTCGGCCCGATGGTGCGGACCCGGATCGACCGCAGCGTCGCCGACGTGATCGTCGCCCTGGACGGCAACCCGGTGCGGACGGCGGACGCCTTTTTGGGGGACATCGAGGCGAAGCGGCCCGGCGACACCGTCACCCTGACCGTCCGCCGCGGCGAGGAGCTCGTCCGGGTCCCGCTGCGACTGGGCGGGGAGCCCCGCGACGCGGAGTGAACGCCGTCAGCCCCGCACGGCTTGGTCGCGGATGCCGAGGCGGCGTTCAACGAGCTGTTCCAGCGTTTCCAGCGCCTCTCGGTCCGGGATTTGACCGAACAGCGCAAGGTTCGCGCCGTGGTCCGCTAAGGCCAGCAGGGTCCAGTGCGTCTCGCCGCGCCAGCCGCGGAAGACGTCCTCTTTGCGAACGACCAGCTGCGTGACCCGGGCGGTCGGCAGCACGGCCGGCCAAGCCCACGGGAGCGGGCCCTGGACGACGCGGAACTCTTCCCGGGTGACGGTCAGGGTCGTGCGGTTCCACCGGTAGCACAGCCCGACGTAGCCGGCCCACGCCGTCCCCCCGGCGGCCGCCGCCGTCAGCAATAACCAGAACAGGTCGAACTCCGTCCAATTGGCGACGACTCCGCCGAGCGCCGCGAACGCCCCCGCCGCCAGCGCGACGCGCAGCAGGAACGTTGCGACCTCCCGCGGCCAGGCGGCGGAGAAGGTCGTCGCGTCGCCCTCCTGCCGGACCGCGAACGTCGCCCGAAGCCGCGCCCGGTCGGGCGTCCGAGCCGGTCTCAGCGCCAGCACCCGTTGCACCTCCGTCGGGATCGGCGCCGTCGCGGAGCAAAACCGACAGGTCGTCTCCGCGCGTTCCGGCGGCGGATCGAGCGTCCCGCCGCACTGCGGGCAACTCAGCGTGACCGCGGGGAGGGCCTCCGCCGAGTCGACCGAGTCGACCGGGGCGACCCGGGCCGGCGTCGGACAGGTGGGGGCGGCCCGTTCGGGGCGAACGGCCCGGTCGAGGTGCGCGTCCAGAAGGCGTTTCACCGCGGCGGGGGTGCTTCGCCGGCTCTCGTCGGCGATCAGCCGGACCCATTTTCCGTCTTGGCGAACGGCGTGCAGCTCCCAGGTGACGCGTTGTCCGCCGTTGCCGTCGCTGCGTACCTTTCGCCAGACCCGCAGCTCGTCCAATTCCGAGAGCGGCACGCGGCGGGAGAGGCGCCGCGGAATCGGTCCGTGCCAGACGCGGAGGGTTCCGTCGTGCACCGCGATCTCCGTGCGGTTCAGCGCCAGCGCCAGTCCCCGGTGCAGGGCGAGCAGGAAGATCCCGCTTAAGCCCAGCCCGAACAGCGATTCGCCCCGCAGCTCAAACGGCCCGTCCTCCCGCGTCAACGGCAGGGCGAAGAACAGCGCCGCGGCCCCGACGAGTACGGCCACCGTCAACACGGCAGCCCCGGCGAGCCGGTTCCACCGCCAACTGACCAGCAGGCTCGGCCCGTTCAGATCGATCGTGAACTTGGCGAGGTCGACCCCGTGCAGCCGCTTCAGATCGCCCCGTTGACCGATCCGCACGGGAGCGTCGCGGTCGGTGGTCACGGCGACCGCCCCGCACGCCGGACAACGGAACTCGACGCCGTGTTCGTCGTGCGGCACGACGCGCGCCCCGCACTCGGTGCAACGGAGGGTGCGTTCGGCCATCGGAGCAGCGGGGCGAGCAGACGAAAGGCCGCGGAGGATAGGGCCCAACGCCCCCGCCGCGAAGCGGGCCCCCCCTCGCGATCGCCGGCCCGCTGCGCCGTCTCGCGGCGGGCGACCGCCGGGCCGCCGGGGCCAGCGTTTTTCGGCTCGGGGAGAGAAAACGGCGAACGCGGGCGCGGTTGGTCGGGTTAGGCGGAGGCGGGCGCGAGCGTTTCCAACGGAGACCGCTTATGCTCGCCGCCCCGCCCGGCGGGCGCCGCTCCGCCGCCCCCGCTCCCCGTCGCCCCGCCCCCCGCGATGACCGATCCTGACGTGACGTTCGCTTCGGCCGAGTCGGGCGGGCCGAATTCCGGCGGACCGGATCTCGGCGAGGGCGACGAGGCCCGGGCCGCTCGTCTGGTCGAGATCTGCGCCGCCGTGCGGGAGCAGGTGGGCAAGGTCGTCGTCGGGCAGCAGGAGGTCGTCGAACAGCTGCTCATCGCCATCCTCGCCCGCGGGCACTGCCTGCTGGAGGGCGTCCCCGGGTTGGCGAAGACCCTCACGGTGCGGTCGCTGGCCCAGGCGATGCACCTGGAGTTCCGCCGCATCCAGTTCACCCCGGACCTGATGCCCGCGGATATCACCGGCACAGACCTTATCCAGGAGGACCGCAACACCGGCGCCCGCGACCTGGTGTTCGACCGCGGCCCGATCTTCACCCAGATGCTGCTGGCGGACGAGATCAACCGGACCCCGCCCAAAACCCAGGCGGCCCTGCTGGAGGCGATGCAGGAACACGAGGTGACCGTCGGCGGGACGACCTATCGGCTGGAAGAACCGTTCTTCGTGCTGGCCACGCAGAACCCGATCGAGCAGGAGGGCACCTACCCCCTGCCGGAAGCCCAGCGGGACCGGTTCCTGTTCAACGTGATCGTGGACTACCCCAGCCGCGACGAGGAGGGGGACATCCTCGACCGGACCACCAGCACGCTGGCGGCGGAGATCGAGCCGGTGGTCAGCGGGGAGGAGATCGTCGCCTGCCAGAGCACCGTCCGCCGGGTGCCGCTGCCGGACAACGTGAAGCAGCTCGTGCTGGACCTGGTGCGGTCCGCCCGGCCGAAGGACCCGCACGCCGCCCCGTGGGTGCGGGAGATGATCGACTGGGGCCCCGGTCCGCGGGCCTGCCAGCAACTCGTATTGGCCGGCAAGGCCCGGGCGCTGCTGCGGGGCCGGCACCACGTCGCCCGGGAGGACGTGCTGGCCCTCGCCGCCCCGGTGCTGCGGCACCGCATCGTGCCCACCTTCAACGCCGAAGCCGACGGCGTGACCGTGGACGACCTCGTCCATCGCCTGATCGACTCCCTGCCCGGCGGCACGGGCCGGGAGAAGCGGGTGCTCCCCAAGAAACCCGCCCGGGCCGCGTAGGGTCCGCTCCGCGGACCGCCTTCGCACTGCTCCCGATCCCCGCCCCCGACTCCCGCCCCCGTTCGTCCGTCACCCTGCACGGTCCGCGGAGCGGACCCTACGAATCCCGTGGCCGAACTCCTTCCCGCCAACGCCCCGGCGACGCTGGGGAACCTTCAACTGCTCGCCAAGCAGGTCGTCGAGGGGTTCCGCAGCGGGTTGCACAAGAGCCCCCACAAGGGCTTCAGCGTGGAGTTCAAGGAGCACCGCAGCTACGTCCCCGGCGACGATCCGCGGACGATCGACTGGAAGCTGTACGGCAAGACCGACCGGCTGTTCATCCGGGAGCACGAGCAGGAAACCAACCTGCGGGCCACGTTGCTGGTCGATTGCAGCGGGTCGATGGCCTACGGCGGGACCCGGGCCCACGGGCTGACCAAGCACGGCTATGCCGTGCGGTGCGCCGCGGCGCTGGCCCACCTGATGATCCGTCAGCAGGACGGCTGCGGGCTGGTCACCTTCGACACCAAGGTCCGCAAGTTCATCCCCCCGCGGGTGCGGCCCAAACACCTCACCGCGATCCTGACCGAACTCGCCGGGACGAAGACCGGCGGGGAGACGGACCTCGGCGACGTCTTCCACCGCATGGCCGCCAAGCTGCCGCGGCGGGGGCTGCTGATCGTCTTCAGCGATCTGTTCGGCGACGTGGAACGGCTGATCCCCGCCCTCGCCCACCTGCGGCACGGCGGGCACGAGGTGATCGTGTTCCAGATCCTCGACCCGGACGAACTCGACTTCCCCTTCGACCGCCGCACCCGGTTCCGCAACCTCGAAGATCGCGCCGACCACCACACGGTCGACCCGGCCCAGGTGCGGCGGGCCTACATGGAACGCCTGCACGTCTTCCGCGAGGAGCTGAAGAACGGCTGCGGCCGCCAACGGATCGGGCTGGTCCCCCTGACCACCGACCGCCCCTACGCGGAGGCCCTTGGGCATTACCTCGCCATGCGGAGGCGGGGGCGATGAAGACAGGGCTTCGTTTTTCCTCCACCCGTAACGCAGAGGCCCTGCAGGGCCTCTGCGTTAGAGATCGCGCGGACGGGGGGACGACCCGATGACGTTCCTCAACGCGGCCCTCGCCTTCGGGGCGCTGGCCTTCACGGTGCCGCTGATCATCCACCTGCTGAACCGCAGTCGGTTCAAGACGGTCGACTGGGGGGCGATGCACCTGCTCGCGGAGGTCGTCCGCACGAACCAGCGGCGGTTCCGGCTCGATCAACTGATTTTGTTGCTCGTCCGCTGCGCGATCCCCGTGCTGCTGGCCTTCTGCCTGGCCCGGCCCGTGTGGACGGGCAGCGACGGCGCCGCCGGCGACGGGCCGGTGTCGCTGGCAATCGTGCTGGACGACAGCCAGTCGATGGGCGCCCCGCGGGACGGCGGGCCCGGCGGGGAGACCCGCTTCGACGCCGCGGTGGAGGCGGTGCAGAACCTCGTGGCGGGCGCCGGGAAGGGCAGCGACTTCGCCGTGATCCGGGCCGGCGGGCCGCCGGTCGGGCTGACGGACGCCCCCACCTTCGACGCCGCCGCCCTGCGGGCCGCGCTGGAAACCGCCGAGCCGACCGCCGGCGTCGCCGACCTGCCGGCCGCCCTGGAACTGGCCCTCGGCACGCTGGCCGGGATGAGCCACGCCGACCGCGAACTGGTAGTGCTCAGCGACTTCCAAACCGGCCCCGGCCAGCCCGGCGGGCTGGCGACGGACGCCGCGGACGCCTTCCGCCGCCGCCTCGCCGATCTTGAACTGCCCCCCGCCGTCACCCTGCTGCCGGTCGCCGGGGAGAACGCGACCGCCGCGGCGGAGAACCTCTCCGTGGACGGCCTGGAAACGCCGGACCGCCCCGTCGGCGCCGGGCGGCCGGTGCGGCTGCGGGCGACGATCCGCAACCACGGCGTCGCCGATCAGACGGTGCGGGCGGCGCTGTTCGTGAACGGCGCCGAGGCCGGCGTGCAGTCCGTCACCGCCCCGGCCGGCGGCACGGTGGCGGCCCTGTTCGTCCACCCCTTCGCCGAGCCCGGCACGCACGCCGTCTCCGTCGCCGCGACGCCGATCAACCTCCCCGCCGGGGACGCCCTGCCGGGGGACGACGTCGGCCGGGCGACCGTCCGCGTGCTCGGCCGCCTGCCGGCCCTGCTGGTGGACGGCGCCCCCTCCCGCAAACCGCTGGCCGGCGAGACGGATTTCCTGTCGATCGCCCTGACGCCGCTCTCCTTCGGCTCCGCAACCGGCTTCGCCGGGGACCGGAACGACGGCCAGCCCGCGGACCTGATCGAAACCCGCACCGTGACCCGCGGGGAGTTCGAACCGGAGCTGCTGACCGGCCAACGGCTGGTCGTGCTGGCGAACGTCAAGGACCTCTCCGACGAACAACTCACGGCTCTCACCGAGTACGTCGCGGACGGCGGGTCGCTGCTGATCGCCGCCGGCGATCGGGTCGACCTGAACTGGCACCGCGAACGGCTGTACGCCGACGGCGCCGGCCTGCTGCCGCGGGCCTGGGGCGCGGTCGTCGGCGGGGACGAGGCCCCCTCCCGGGTGCTCGCCGAGCGGTTCGACCACCCGGCCCTCGAACCGTTCAACGCCCCCCCCGGTTCCTTGGAAAGCGGCGGGGACCTCACCGCCGCCGACGTGCGGCGCTGGATGACGGTGGAAGACCCGAAAGACGACGCCGACGGCGGCCGGGTGATCGCCCGGCTGGACACTGCCGACCCGCTGCTGATCGTCGAATCGTTCGGCCGCGGCACGGTGGTGCAGATGACGACGGCGCTCGACGCCGACTGGTCCGACCTGCCGCTGCGGCCCAGCTTCGTCCCGCTGATGCAAGGGCTGGCGGCGACCTTGGCGACCCGGCCGGCGCCGCCCTCGACGCTGCGGCCCGGGGAGCCGGCGGTGGCCCTCGTGCCCGCCGGGGTGGAGGCCGTCGCCGCCGACACCCCGGACGGCCGCCGCTACTCCGTCCGCGTGACGGAGGAACCGCTCGACGCCGGTTCCGAAGCGACGAACGACGACGCCGTCCGCCGGCTCGCCCGATTCGAGAACACCCGCCTGCCGGGCTTCTACGAGTTCAACTGGCCGAACCCCGACCCCGCCGGGTCGGCCCCGGATCTGATCAGCCCGGCCCGGTTCGCCGTCGCGGCCGACCCGCGGGAGTCGGTTCCCGGGACGCTGGACGCGGAGGCGCAGGCCGGGCTGGCGGACGCCCTCGGGGCGACGCTGGTCGCCACCGCGGAGGAGTACCGGGCCCGGGACGACCGCCGCCGGCACGGCTACGAACTGTGGCGCTGGCTGCTCGCCGGGCTGCTGGCGGCGTTGCTGGTGGAGATGGTTCTCCAGCAGTGGTTCAGCCGGCCCGCCACGATCCCGGCCGCGAACGGGGGGGAGACGCGATGAACGACCAGTTCGCCGACCAGTTCGCCGAACCGGAGATCGGCGGGACGGCTCTGCGGTTCGTGGGTCCGCTGCCGCTGTGGGCCGGGCTGTTGCTCGCCACGGTCGCCGCGGTGCTGGCTTGGCGGTTCTACCTGCGGGAGGCCGGGCACCTGTCGCGGGGGTTGCGGTGGGGGCTGCCGGCGCTGCGGTCGCTGACCTTCGCGCTGGGCATTTTGCTGCTGTGCGCCCCGGTGCTGACGCACACGACGGTGGAGGGCGAACTGGGCCGCGTCCGCGTGCTGGTGGACGGTTCCGAGAGCATGACCCGCCTCGACCGGCACCTGCCCGAGGCCCGCAAGGTGCGGCTCGCCGAGGCCCTGGGCCGCCTGCCCGAAGGCACGGCCGACCGCTACGACGCCACCCCGGCCGACGCCCGCCCCACCGGCGACCGGGCCGCCGCCAACGCCGCCGCGGCCGTGGACCCGCTGCCCCGCTGGCGCCGGGCCGACCTGCTGCTCGCCGAGGCCCCGACCGCGATCCTGCCGGAGTTGCGGCGGCGCCACGTCGTCTCCGTCCGCACCCTACAAGGCCCGACGCTCACCCCGCGCGACCTGCCGGTCGACGGGGCGGAGGAAGCCGAGGACGAGGCCGCCCCGCCGACGTTCGCCCCGACGACGGACCTCGCCACCCCGCTGGCGGACGGCGTCGGCCCGGCGGCCGGGGACGCCGCCCCCGCCGGGGGGGCCGCGAAGCGGGCGGCGGTGGTGCTGCTGACGGACGGCCGTCACAACGCCGGCCCCTCCCCCACGGAGGCCGCCCGGGCGCTGGGCGAGGCCGGCGTCGCCGTGTTCCCCGTCCTGTTCGGAGCGGAGGAGCCCGCCGCGGACCTCGCCGCCGTCTCCGTCGACGCCCCGGACCTGGTGTTCAAAACCGACACCGTCCGCGGCACGTTCACCCTCCGCGACACCGCCCCCCCCGGCTCCCGCTTCACCGCGGAAATCGTCTCCAAAGGGGACGGCGAGACCGGCGTCGGCGAGACGGTCGTCTGGCGGCGGGACCTCGCCACCACCGGCGCCGGCGACCGCAGGGTGCCGTTCGAGTTCGACGTGGAGCCGCTCACCGACGCCCTCACGGAGACAAACGACTCCCCGCCGGGAGTCCTAAGCGCGCGAAGAGAGTCCCGAAGCGTTGCGCGGTCCGTCGCGACGCTGGATCTGGAAGTCCGGCTCTCCCCGCTGCCGGGCGAGGCGGACGCGGAGAACAACGCCCGGCCGCTGCGGCTGGCCGCGAATCTCGTCCCCCGCAAGGCCCTGCTGCTGGACGGCCGTCCGCGGTGGGAGACCCGCTACCTTCGCAACGCCCTCTCCCGCGACCCGCGGTGGGAGGTGACGACCGTCGTCGTGCCCGCCGACGAACAAACCCTCCCCCGCGGCGAGGCCGGCACGACGAACGAAAACGGCGAGGGCGTGTTCCCCAGCACCCGGGCCGGGCTGCTGGGCTACGACCTGATCGTGTACGGCGAACTGCCGCCGTCCCTGCTGACCGCCGAGGAACAGGGTTGGCTGCGGGAGTTCGTCGGCGCCCGCGGCGGCGGCCTCGTCTTCGTCGACGGCCGCCGCGACGTGCTGAGCGAACTGCCCAGCCCCACCCTCACCGACCTGCTGCCCGTCACCCGGGGCGAACCGCTGCCCGAACCCACCGCCGCCCTGCGGCCGACCCCCGCCGGGACCGCCGGCGGGGCCCTCGGGATCACCGGGGACGAGTCGACCGACGAAACCTTCTGGGAGACCCTGCCGGCCCCGCAGACGCTGATCGCCGCCGAGGCCCTGCCCGGGGCGGAGGTCTGGCTCGAAGCCGTCGCCGAGGGCGGCTCCGAACCCGGCGGCGGCGGCGTGCATCCGGCGATCGTGGTGCGGCCGTTCGGCGGCGGGCGGGTGATGTACCTCGCCTTCGACGAAACCTGGCGCTGGCGCTACCGGGCCGCGGACCTCTACCACCAACGGCTCTGGAACCAGCTCGCCGGCGCCGTGATGCCCCGGCCGTACGCGGTACGGGACGAACTGCTCGCCCTGGACACCGGCGGCGTGCGGTACGCCCCGGGCGCCTCCGCCCCGGTGCGGGCGGAGTTGAGTCGGCCCGACGGCGGCCCGGCGACCGGCGTGCCGGTGGACGCCGTGCTGACCCGCGACGGCCGGGTCGTCGGCACGGTCCCGCTGACCGAGGACCCGGACGTGCCCGGCGCCTACCGCGGAGCGACCGGGCCGCTGGAGCCGGGCGAACATGAGGTCTCAATCCGCGCCGCCGGATTCGCCGCGGGGGCGCTGAAGGCCCGGACGAACTTCGTCGTCGAACCGCCCGTGACCGTCGAGGCCGCCGACACCGCCGCCGACCCGGCCCTGCTGACCGCCATGGCGGAGGCGTCCGGCGGGCGGATGCTGCGGGAGGAGGAGATCGGCCAACTCGCCGCCCTGCTCGCCCCGCTGTCGGACGGCCGGGTGATCGAATCGGAGACCCCGCTGTGGCAAAGCTACTGGTGGTTCTTCGCCGTGCTGATCCCGTTGACCCTCGAATGGATCCTCCGCAAACGCGCGGGGCTGCTGTGACCGGCTCGTTCCCCCGCCCCCGTCGTCCCCGTTCGCTCTGATCGGACCCGACATGAACCTCGCCCTCGATCCGGCCGTCGCCCGCAAGCTGGACGCCTACCGCCGCCGGCGGGGGCGGCTGACGGCGTTCCGGGCGCTGTGCGCGGGGATCACGGCCCTGCTGGTCGGCCTCGCCGCGGTGGCGCTGATCGACTGGTACTGGCTGCTGAGCGATTCGACCCGCTGGCTGCTGAGCGCCGCGGCCTATGGCGGGGCGGTCCTCGCCGCGGGGCTGGCGCTGGTCGGGCGGACGGGCCGGCTGAGCCGCCGGGAACAGGTCGCCGCGGCGATCGAGGACGCCGACCCCTCCGTGCGGGAACGGCTGCTGTCCGCGGTGGAACTGGCCGCGGACGACCCGGAGTCCGTCCACGACTCCCCCGCCTTCCGGGCCCTGTTGCAGGGGGAGGTCGCCCGACTGATGGCGAACGTTCGCCCGGCGAAACTGCTGCCGTATCGACTGGTCGCCGGCTGGGCGGCGGCGGCGCTGATCGTGATCGGCCTGACCGCCGCGGCCGCCGCGACCGGCGGGCCGCGGGTCCTGCACCTGCTCCACCGGGCCGCGCTGCCGGGGGCGAACCTGGCCCGCGTCTCCCGCGTGCAGGTGGAAATCCTCGACCCCTCCCCGCCCTCCCGCACGCTGCCGGCGGGGGACACGGTGGCGATCGTCGTCGCAATCACCGGCGCCGATTCTCTGGGCGGGGGGGTGAGCGACGCCACGCTGGAAACCGCCGCCGGCGACGGCGAACCGCGGAGGCTCCCCCTCCGCCCGACATCGGGTGACGAGTGGGCCGTCAACCTGCCCTTGGGCGAGGAGGACGTGACCTACCGCGTGCTCGCCGGGGACGCGATCACCAAGCGCTACACGCTGACGGTGCGGCCGCGGCCGCGGGTCACGGCGTTCGGCAAGACCGTCGCCTTCCCGGACTACGCCGCCCTGCCCCCGCAAACGGTGACCGAGGAGCACGGCGACCTGTTCGCGCTGGCCGGTTCGACGGTGGAGCTGACGCTCGAACCGGATCAGCCGGTCGATAAGGCGGAACTGCGGCTCGCCCCCGCCGACCCCGACGCCCCGGAGCAGACCCTCCCGCTGACTTCCGCCGAGGGGGACGACGGCGTGGTGCGGTGGTCCGCGACCCTGCCGATGGAGGCCCCCGGCACCTACCGGGTGCACCTCGTCAGCGCGGAGACCGGGTTCGACAACCCGTTCGCCCCGCGGAGCGAAATCCGCCCGCTGGCCGACGCCCCGCCCACCGTGGCGTTCACCCAACTCCCCGAGAACGCCGCCGCGGGGCTGCTGCTTCCGCCGGACGATCTGTTGGACCTCGCCGCCCGCGCCGCGGACGACCTGCCGCTGGACCGGGTCGAACAGTGGGTGTCGATCAACGGCGGGGAGTGGACGGCGACGCCGCTCGCCTTCGAGCCGGCCACGGACGCCGCGGCGAACGCCGCCGCGGTCCGCGGGCCGATCGACGCCGGCGGCCGGGAGCTGACCGCCGAATGGCGCTGGGACCTGCTGCCGCTCGAATTGACCACCGGCGACGAGGTCCGCACCAAGCTGGTCGCCACCGACCGCAAGGGGCAGACCGGGCAGAGCGCCGTGCTGCGCGTGCTGATCGCCGGGGAGGACTTCGACCCGCTGCGGCACGCCGCAGCCGAGCGGACGCTGCTGTTGGTCGATCAGGTGGCCGCCTTCGCCGCCGCGGTCAAGGAGCAGCGGGACCTGGCCGAGGCCGCCATGGAGCGCCAGAAACAGGCCGGCACCGCCCAGACCGACGAGGCCCGGGCGGCGAGGGCGGAGGAGTACGCGGTGATTCAGGACCTCCGCGGCCGGCGGCGGGACGCCGCGGCGGCGCTGACGGCCACGATCGCCGCCGCCCTGCCCGGCCAGACCGCCGGGGCGGACGCGTTGGAGTGGGAACTGCTGGGCCGGTTCGTCTCCCGCATCGGCCTGGAGCCGGCCGCCGACCCGCTCGTCCAGCAGGAGTTGGGCGAGTCGCCGGATCAGATCCGCGACGCGATCAACCGGGACTTCAAGGAGGCCGACGAGCAGGCCGTCTACGCGGAGAAGTTCGCCCGCCGGTTCGCCACGCACGGCTTCTTGGCCGCGGTCGCCGCGGACCTCGCCGCCGTGTATCGGCAGCAGGACCGGGTGGCGAACCTGGAGGAGATCTCCTGGGACCGTCTGGCCCGGCAGGAGGCGGTCGTCGCCGGGCGGCTGGAGGCGATCGAGGAGTTCGCCCGCCGCCACCGCGACCGGGTGGACGACAAGCGCCAGCGGGAGGTGGACGGCCTGATCAAGGCGACCGACGAGTTGCGCGCCAAACTGGATGACGCCGCCGCCCGCGGCGAGACGGACGCGGACGACGACGGTCGGCCCAGCGAGGAGGCCCTCCGCAAGTTCCGCGAGACCGCCCGCAGCGTGCGGGACGACCTGGGCTGGCGGAAGAAGCCCAATTCGCTCCACAACCTGCCGAACGAACTCCGCAGCGCCTGGAAGTACCTCTGGGAGCACACCGGCGACCTGCCGGACGAGTTCGAGAAGGCCGCCGACGTGCGGGCGAAGATCGAGCGAGCGACCGAAAAGCGGGCCGCCGCCGAGGACAGCGCCGAGGCGGACCGGCTGGCCGAGGAGGTCGCCCGGCTCGCCGCGGACAAACACGCGGCGCTGGCGCCGGATATCGCCCGGCTGCGGGACGTCCGCACGTTGCAGAAGGCCCGGCCGGACGCGGACACGACGTTCGCCGCCGACGCCGGCCTCGCCGCCCGGGCCGTGGACGTCGTCGCCGAGGCCGCCGCCGCCGGCACGCTGATCGACCTCAAACCGATCGAGGACGAGGCGACGGAAGAGCCCGCCGCCGACGGGGAGCCGGCGCCGGCCGAGCCGGCGGGGCCGACGGCGGTCTCGCCCTCCTACGCCCTGGAAGAAATCGCCCCGGCGTTCCGGACGTTGCAGTCCGGCCACGAGCTGACCGCCGCCCGCCGGGCCGCGGAAACGCTGCGGGAGCGGGAACGCTGGGGCGCCCAGACGCCCGACGGGCTGTTCGATCACCCCCGCCAGTGGGACGCCCACGAGGCCCAGTTGGAGTACGCCCTGGACCGGCTCCGCAAGGCGAAGGCGCTGGGCGAGGGGAACGTGATCGAGCGGGGGATCAACGAGGCCCGCTGGTCGCCGGCCGCCCACCGGGCGGAGCCGCTGATCACGGAGCGCCGCTGGAAGGACGCCGGTCCGGTCGCCGCGGACGCGGAGCTGGCCGTCCTCGCCGCCGACCTGCGGGCGGTCGAGGCGCAGCTGGCCCCGACGATGGCGGAGGCCCGGGCCGTGCTGGCGAAGTACGCGCCCACGATCCCCGAGTTGGCCCGCGACGCCGCCGAGGCCGCCCGCCAGCGGGAGGAGGCCGCCGCCGAAGCCACGGAGGCGGCGGAGAACGACCAGACCGAGCCGGCCGCCGTTCGGGAGGCGGTCCGCGAACTGGCCCGGGAGCAGGCCGCCGCGGAGCGGGACCTCGCCGAACTGGCCGAGGCCTTCGCCGACGACGCCGACCGGCAGGATCTGCGGGACGCGGAGCAGCGGAACCGGGCGAAGGACGCCGACGCCGCCGTCGCCGCGGTGCAGGAACGGGCCGAGGCCGCCGAGCGGGCCCTCGCCGACGCCGCCCGGGCCGCCGCCGACGAGTCCGCCGCCCCCGAGGAGCGGGCCGAACCGCTCGCCGAAGCCGCCGAGCAGCAGGCCGCCACCGCGGAGGCGCTGGAGAAGGTCGCGGAGCACTTCGAGAACCTGGACGCCGAGGCGCCCCCCGAGGAGATCGCCGCCAGCCGGGAGGCCCTGCGGGAGCTGATCGAGGAGGAGGCCGCCGCGGAACTGGCGGAGCGGTTCGCCCCCTCCGAAGCCCTCGCCGAGGCCGCCGCGGGCGACCCGCAGGCCCTGTTGGCGCAGTTGGAGGCCGAATTAGCCGTGAACCCGGCGATGCGGGAGGCGCTGTCCGACATCGCCGCCGACGCCGCCGCCGACGCCCAGAACGCATTGGAGGAGTCCGTCGAACAGGAGCAGAGCATCCAGCGCGATCTGGACCGCTCCGACGAGGACTTCCAACAGCAGAAGGAGGCCGTCGCGGAGGACCTGCGGGAACTGGCCCAGGCGGCGGACCGGCTGTCGAACCGGGCCGCGAACACCGCCCGGCAGGCCGCCGAACGCGGTCGGGCGGAGAAGGCTGAGGAGAACTTGAACGAGGCCCGCGAGGCGCTGGCGGAGGCCAAGGCCGCCACGCAAAGCGCCACCGCCGATTCGCCCCTGCCGCAACTGGCCGAGGCCGCCCAGCAGGCCGACGAGGCGCTGGACCGGGCCGCCCGGGCCCTCGCCGCAGCCCGGGAGCAATCCGCCGCCGAGAAGGGGAACGAGGAGATTCACAAGGACGACAGGGACCGGAACCGCCGCCGCGAGGAGATGGAGCGGGACCGCCAGCGTCTGCGGGAGGCTCAGGAGCGCGACGCCCGCAGCGAGCAGAAGCGGGCCGAAGACGCCGAACGCCGGGCGGAGGACGCCCGCCGCCGAGCCGAGGACGCCTTCCGCAAGGCCGAGCGCGAAGCCAACGACGCGACGAATCAGGCCCAGCGGGCCCGGGACGAGGCGCAGAAGAACCCGGACGACGCCGGCCGCGCCCGACGGGCCGAGCAGGCCGCCGCCAAGGCGGAGCAGGCCCGGGAGAACGTCGCCCAGAAGGAGGCCGAAAAGCAGGCCGCCGAACAGGCCCGCGACGCCGCCAAGGCGGAGGTCGAAGCGGCGAAGCGGGCGACCGAGGAGGTCCGCAAACAGCCGAACCCGCGGCTGGACGCCCCCAATCCGGCCGCCGAACTCGCCGAGCAGCTTGCCGGCGAGGCGGAGCGGGACGCCAAAGCTCTCCAGGAGCAAGCCGCCCGGATCGCCGCCGCGGCGGACTTCAACAACGAGCTGGACGCCTCCGAGCCGGCGCTGGCCCAAGCCGAACAGCGGCAGCGGGGGGTGACCGAGCGGGTCGCCGCCGCCGCCGCCGACCTGGAGCGGGCGGCCCGGCACGAGGAACGGCTCGGCCAGCCGCAGAACGCCGAACCGCTGGCGAACGCCGCCCGGGCCGTGCAGGACCTGGCCGAGGGGGAATCGACCGCCGCCGAGCGGCAACTCGCCGACGCCGCCGCCCAGGCGCAGGCCGCCGAGCAGGCCGCGTCCGGCGAGCCGGCCGCCCCGAACGCCGGGGAGCAGCCCGCCGGCGAGCCCGATCCGCAGGCGGACGTCGCCGCCCGGGAGGCGGTCGGCGAGGCCGAGGCGGCGCTGGCGAACGAGGCCCAGGCCCTCGCCGAAACCGTCAAAACCCTGACCGGTGAGGGCGAACTCCCCGGCGAAGGCCAAACGCCTCCCGCCGGTCAGGCGCCTCCCGCCGGTCAAACGCCGGCCGGCGCCGAGGTGGCCGCGGCCGGTGAGCCGGCCGCCGAAGCGCCCGCCGGCTCGCCTCAAGCCGGGTCGCCTCAGAGCGGTTCGCAACCGCCGCCGCGGCCGCGGCTCACGCCGGAGGAGCAGGCCCGCGGACGGGATCTGGCCCGGCAACTGGACGCGATCGACCGGGCGATGAACGCCCCGCCGGCCCCGGCCCCCATGGGGGAAGCGGGCGAGGGCGAGGCGGTTCCCACGCCGGCGGACGCCGCCGCGGAGCTGTTCGCCGCCGCCGCCGCCGCCGAGTCGGCCGCGGTCTCCGCCGCCCGGGCCGCCCAGGCCGCCCCGCCGGCGCCCGGACTGCCGACGACCCCCGGGGAGCCGGCCTCCGGGGCCGCGGAGGGGAGGGGCGTCGCCGAGGGGAGCGGCGGCGCGGGCGG
>NZ_JBINJD010000107.1:0-17564 GCF_043951915.1 Alienimonas sp. DA493
AACGGTCCGCACAGCGGACCCTACAGGACGCCGCCCCCCCGGCGCCGCCTCACCCCACGAACTCCACCTCGGCCGGTTCGGGGATCACGCCGGCTTCGTGCCCGCGCTTCAGCAGTTCCCGCACCGCGGCCCGGCCGCGGTCGCCGAAGTCCAGCGTCCAGTCGTTGACGTACATCTGCACGAACTCGTCGTTGCGCGTGTCGTCCAGCCCGCGGCCCCACTTGGCGGCGTACTCGAGGGCCTCCTGCCGGTGCTCCAACCCGTATTGGATGGACTGCTTCAGGATCGCCGTGACCTCGTTCATCGTCTCCGCCCCGAGATCCTTGCGGATCGCGTTGCAGCCCAGCGGCAACGGCAGGCCGGTCTGCTCCTGGAACCAGACGCCGGTGTCCACGACGAGGTGCAGCCCCTGATCCGGGTAGGTCAGCTGCCCCTCGTGGATGACCAGCCCGGCGTCGAACTCGCCGGCTTCGACCACGTCCAGCATCGTGTCGAACGGGCGGACCTCGTACTCGAAGTCGTCCCCGAGGATCAGTTTGAGACTGAGGAAGGCCGTCGTCAGCGTCCCCGGCACGGCGATCCGTTTGCCGCGGAGGTCGTCGACGGTCCACGGCTGCCGGGCGACGACGCGCGGCCCGTAGCCGTCGCCCATGCTCGCCCCGCAGTTGCAGATGGCGTACTTGTCGGTGAGGTGGGCCATCCCGTGCAGGCTGACGGCGGTCAGCTCCAGCAGGTCGGTCCCCTCGAGGGCCCGCCGGTTGAGCGTTTCGATGTCCACCAGATCGTGCGTGAACCGATACCCCGGCGTGGGGATCTTGTCGTTCGCCAACGCGTGAAACATGAACGCGTCGTCCGGGTCCGGGCTGTGCCCGACGCGAATGTGCTGAGGTTCAGTGGCGACGGCGGAACTCATGGGGGGCGGAAGACGAACGAAGAACGCGGACGGAACGCGGCGGGAACCGCGGACGAGGGCGGAGCGTAACGCCGAAGGCGTTTCGGTTCGCCGTCAGGGCCCCCGCCGGCCGTCGGGCGCCGGTATCCTCGCCGGCATGAACCTCGCCGCCCTGCTCCTCGCCGCCGCCTTCGCCCCACCTGCCGACGGTGCCACCGCCCCCGGAACCGAGAACGATCGCGGGCCGATCGTCGTGTCGCCGGAGGCCGCCGCCCTGCACCGCTCGTTGTTGGTGGCGGACGGGCACAACGATCTGCCGTGGGCGATTCGCACGGACTTCGGCTCGGACTTCTCGCAGTTCGATCTCGCCGCCGGCGTGCCGAGTTTGCACACGGACATCCCCCGCCTGCGGGCCGGCGGGGTGGGGATGCAGTTCTGGAGCGTCTACGTGCCCGCCACGCAGCGGGGCGCCGCGACCGCGGTGTTCGAACAGATCGCGATCGTGAAGGAAATGATCCGCCGGCACCCGAACACGTTCGCCCTCTGCCGCACCGCCGAGGAGGTGGAGGCCGCCCGGGCCGAGGGGAAGATCGCCTCCCTCATCGGCATGGAGGGCGGCCACGCGCTCGAGAACTCGCTCGGCCTGTTACGAAAATTTCGCGAAGCCGGGGCGGCCTATATGACGTTGACACACTCCGCCACGCTGGACTGGGCGGACAGCGCCACCGACGAACCGAAAAGCGACGGCCTGAGCCCGTTCGGGGTGGAGGTGGTCAGGGAGATGAACCGGCTCGGCATGCTGGTGGACCTCTCGCACGTCTCCGCGGCGACGATGCACGACGCCCTGGACGTGACGACCGCCCCGGTGATTTTCAGTCACTCCTCCGCCCGGGCCGTGGCGAAACACCCTCGCAACGTGCCGGACGACGTATTAAAGCGCCTGAAGGAGAACGGCGGCGTGGTGATGGCGAACTTTTATAGCGCCTTCGTGGTGCCCGAAGTCGCCGCGGAGCAGGCCGGGATCTATGCGGTCCGCCGGGAGGCCCTGGCCCGATACCCGGACGACGAAGCCGCCCGCGACCGCCTGGAGCGAGAATGGCGGAAGGACCATCCGCTCCGCCCCGGCACGATCCACGACGTGCTGGACCACCTCGATCACCTGGTGAAGGTCGCCGGCCCGGAGCACGTGGGCCTGGGCGGGGACTACGACGGCGTCTCCACGCTCCCGGCCGGGTTGGAGGACGTCGCCGCCTACCCCCGCCTCACCCAAGGCCTGCTGGACCGCGGTTATACCGAGGAACAGATCCGCGGCATCATGGGCGGGAACGCCCTGCGCGTGCTGCGGGCGGCACTGGCCGCCGGTGAGCAGGCGGAGTGAACGAAAACGGGGGGCCGCTCCGACGGACGCCTCTCGCCCGCGGCCGTTCGCGGTCGCCGACGAACCCGCTCGGTTCGATCCGACGGCCGTCGCCGACCCGTTCGCCGCCCGCATGGCTTAGGATGTCGCGGGCGGGTCCGGCTCGCGACGCCGCCTCTCGCGAGTCCCTTTTGCCTTGGGAAGACCTATGGCCGTTCTCCTTCCGGCGTTCTGCCTCCTCGGACTGCTCGCTCCCGGTTCGCCGGAGCCGGACGACCCGGGGCGGGAAATTCGAGTCCTCACCTATAACATTCACCACGGGGAGGGCGCCGACGGGCGGATCGACCTGGAGCGGATCGCGGGGGTCATTCTGGCGACCGAGGCGGACGTCGTGTTGCTCCAGGAAGTGGACGTGAAGACGCAGCGGGCCGGCGGCGTGGATCAGGCGAAGGAACTGGCCCGGCTCACGGGGATGCACTCCGCGTTCGGCGCCAATCTGCCGTATGCGGGCGGCCAGTACGGCAACGCGATCCTGTCGCGTTATCCCATTCTCAGTTCGCAAAACCACGCGTTGCCCGACGGCGGCGCGGAGCCCCGCGGGGCGCTCGTCGCGGAGGTGAAGATTCCCGGCTGCGGCGTCTGCCGCGTGCTGTCGACCCACTGGGATCACCGCAGCGAGGAGAACCGCCTCGCGTCGGCGCACGCGATGCGGGCGCTCGTTGCGGAGTGGACCGAGCCGGCGATCCTCGGCGGAGATTTGAACGCGACCCGCGACGCCGAATCGCTGAAGACGCTCGCCAAGAGTTGGCGTCTGCTCGGCGAGGGCGAAGCCCCGACGTATCCGGCGGCCGATCCCAACGTCCAGATCGATTTCATCGCGACTTGCTCGTCCCGCTCCTCGGTTTCGATCGATCTGACGAAAAGCGTGGCGATCGAGGAGAAGGTCGCCTCCGACCACCGCCCGTTCCTGGCCGTTCTGAAAATCGGCGCTTCGGCGAGCGGGGGGTAAACCCGCCCGGCTGGCCGCGGCAGGCGACCCGTCGGGCGGCCGCTTCCGCCGCTCTCGGCGCCGGATCGGCGCCATCGCGCGAGGAGCCGTTCATCAGTGCGACGAACCTCCACCTCCAGAGTTTCATGAGAGACCTCAACGTCGCCGCCGTGCAGTTCAATCACCGCGCGGGGGGCAAAGCGTACAACCTCGGCGTGATCGAACGGTTCGTCCAAGCGGCGGCCGGTCAAAACGTGGAATTAATCGCCTTCCCCGAGATGTGCGTGACGGGGTACTGGCATGTGCGAAACCTCGCCAGGCCGGAGATCGAGGCGCTCGCGGAACCCGTCCCCGACGGCCCCACGACGAGGACGTTATTGTCGCTGTCCGAGCGGCATCGCATGACGATCGGCGCCGGACTGATCGAAGCGGCGGAGGACGGCCGGCTGTATAATTCCTACGTCGTCGCCATGCCCGACGGCACGCACGCCTGCCATCGGAAGCTGCACTGTTTTATCAGCGAACACATGGCGAGCGGCGACCGCTATACGGTCTTCGACGCGCCGCAGGGTTGCCGCGTCGGCGTGCTCACCTGTTGGGACAACAACCTGGTTGAAAACGCCCGGGCGACGGCCCTGTTGGGGGCCGAGATCCTTCTGGCCCCCCACCAGACCGGCGGCTGCAATTCCCGCAGTCCGGGCGCCATGGGGCTTATCGACCCCCGGCTGTGGGAGAACCGAGACGTCGACCCGGCGGCGATCGAGGCGGAGTTTCAGGGGCCGAAGGGCCGCGCGTGGCTCATGCGGTGGCTGCCGGCGCGGGCCCACGACAACGGGATGTTCTTAATCTTCAGCAACGGCGTGGGGGCGGACGACGACGAGGTGCGCACCGGCAACGCGATGATCCTGGACCCGTACGGTCGGATCTTGGCCGAAACCTGGAAGGCTCAGGACGAAATGGTCGTCGCGGAGCTTCAGGCCGAACAGCTCGAGTTATGCACCGGGCGCCGGTGGATCCGGGGGCGACGGCCGGAGCTGTATTCCAGCCTTGCGGAAACGCGCGGCGACGAACTCGACCCGCGATCGGCCCGCTTCTCGCACGAGCGCCCCCGGACGCCCTGACGCCGGGCGGCAGGCCTTCCGCGACCGGCTCCGCGGACGCCCGCGGGGCTCACGCCGTCGCCCCGCGGAGGCCCCCGGCGGTCGCGTCGACCGGCTCCGCCGCGACTTCCTCCGGCGGCGCGGCGGCCGTGGCGAGGATCGCCACCCCGACGACGGCACTGACCAGCGAGCCCAGGAGCACGCCGACTTTCGCCGACCGCAGCAGGGCTTCGTCCTCAAACGCGAGCCCCGAGATGAACAGCGCCATCGTGAACCCGATGCCCGCCAGGTAGCCCCCGCCGGCGAGGTGCCGCCAAGTCACCCCCCGCGGGAGTTGGGCCAGGCCGAGTTTCAGCGCCAGCCAGCTCAACGACAGGATGCCGGCCGGTTTGCCGACGGCGAGCCCCAGCGCCACGGCCAGGGCCACGGGGGAGGTCGCGTCCGCGACCCGGAAGGGCACCCCGGCGTTGGCCAGCGCGAAGATCGGCATGATCACGAAGGCGACCCAGGGGTGCAGCAGGAAGATGAGATATTCCAACGGCGAAATCGTTTCGCGCGTCGCGCGGCGGACTCGGCGAATCTTCTCCGCCCGGTGGGGTTCCTCTTCCCAACCCCCGCCGTGGACCACGTCGCTGGCCCGCCGCAGCAGTTCCCCGCCGATCCCGCCTTCCAGATAGGGGCGGGCCGGCGTGAGCAGCCCCAAAATCACGCCGGCGATCGTGGCGTGCACGCCGGACTCGTGGAACCCGAGCCAAACGAACGCCCCGATCAGCGTGTACACGCCGATGCTGCGGACCCCCAACCGCTGCATCGCCAAGACGACCGCGATGCCGGCGACGCCCGCCGTCAGCCAAACCCAATTCAAAGAGTCGGTGTACCCGAAGGCGATGACGAGGATCGCGCCGATGTCGTCGATGATCGCCAGCGAGAGCAGCACGACGCGGAGCGCGGACGGGATCCGCCGGCCGAGAACCGCCACGCAGCCCACAACGAAGGCGATGTCCGTGGCCATCGGCACGCCCCAGCCCTGCTGCCCGACCTCGCCGAACCGCAGCGCCAGATACGTCCCCGCCGGGACGAGCATCCCGCCGATCGCCGCGGCGAGGGGCAGGGCGGCCCGCCGCACGTCCCGCAGTTCGCCCAATGCGATCTCGCGTTTGACCTCCAGCCCAATCACGAAGAAGAACACCGCCATCAACCCGTCGTTGATCCAGTGTTTCAGTGAATGCCGCAGTTCGAACTCCCCCAGGGAAATGCCGACCGGCGTCTTCCAGAAGGCGAGATACTCCGCGGCGACGGCGGAGTTGGCCGCCGCGAGAGCCGCGACCGTGCAGAGCAGCAGGACGACGCCGCTCGCCGCCTCCACGTGCAGAAAGCGGTTGATCGGCGTGATCAACCGGTGGATCGGTTCCCGGGGGAGCGCGATCGATTCGGCGGACTCGGGGCGGTCGGCCATGTAATGAGGAGGCGTTTGCGGCGGAACGACGCGGACGATCCGGTTATCAGTAGCAAGTCGGGAAGCGCCTGACGAACGCTGACGGCCGGAAGCCCCACTTCGCCGGGATTCCCCGCCCCGATGACGCGGCCCGAGGCGGTTGCCGGCGGAAACGGCGCCGACCCGCGGCGCGTATCGCCGTTCCCCGCGCGGGCGGCGGGGTCTACAACCCCTCTCATGAACGCCGCCGTCGCCCCCCGCCCCGCCGACGCTTCGCCGCTCGACGTGCTGATCGTCGGCGGAGGGATCGCGGGGCTGTGGGCGCTGGACGTGCTGAGCGGCCGCGGGCTCTCCTGTGTGCTGGTCGAGCGGGGTGCACTGGGCGCCGGGCAGACGGTCGCCAGCCAGGGGATCGTCCACGGCGGGCTCAAATACACCCTCACCGGCCTGCTGACCGGCAGCGCGAAAAATATCCGCGAGATGCCCGGCCTCTGGCGCCGGTGCGTCGAGGGAAACCCGGACCCGGTGTTCCCGAACGAAGGCCCCGCCGGCGGGCGGCACCCGGACCTCTCGGAGACCCCCGTTCGCGCCGCGCACTGCCTGCTGTGGCGGAGCGAATCGTTGACCGGCCGGCTCGGCATGATCGGGGCCAAGGCCGGGCTGCGGGTCGCCCCCACGGCCCTCGCCCCCGCCGACGTGCCTCCCGTGCTGCGGGGCGTGAAGGGGCCGGTCTGCCGGCTGGACGAACAGGTCCTCTCCCCGGCCGGGCTGGTGGCGAACCTGCGGGCCCGCAACCTCGACCGCCTGCTGCAAGTCGCCGAGGACGGCCTCACCTTCCGGACCGCCGGCGGGCGGATCGACACCGTCGCGTTGACCGCCCCGGACGGCCGCACGCTCTCCGTCGCCCCCCGGCACGTCGCCCTCACCGCGGGGGCCGGGAACGAGGGGCTTCTCCAATCCCTCAACCTGCCGGCCGCCGAGCGCCTCGCCGGCGCCCTGCCGACGATGCAGCGCCGGCCGCTCCATATGGTTCTCGTCCGGGGAGCGAACCTGCCGGCGCTGTCCGGGCACTGCGTGGACGGGGCGAAGACGCGGGTGACCGTCACCTCCGACCGGGACTCTTCGGGGCAGGTCGTCTGGCAGGTGGGCGGACAGCTCGCCGAGGACGGGGTGCACCTCGACCCGAAACCGCTGATCGCCCGGGCGGAGCGGGAACTGACCGAGGCGATCCCCGGGCTGGACCTGTCCGGCTGCGAGTTCGCGACCTACCGGGTGGACCGGGCCGAGGGCCACGCCGGCGGACAGCGGCCGGAGGACGCCCAGCTGTACACGGTCGGCGAACCGGGCGGCAACCTGCACGTCGGCTGGCCGACGAAGCTGGTCCTCGCCCCCGTGCTGGCCGCCCGGCTGGCGGTCGCGGCGGGGCCGGCGTCCGGCGCCGCGTTCACGCCCCCCGCGGACTGGCCGCGTCCGCCCGTCGCCGCCCCGCCGTGGGAGCGCTGTGCGTGGCAAAACCTTCCCGAACCGCTGCGGCGGGCCGCGTAGGGTTCGCTCCGCGGACCGTCCGGATCCAACTTCGTTCCCCCTGCACGGTCCGCAGAGCGGACCCTACAGAGCCGCCATGACCCCCCGCCCCCTCGGCCGCACCGGCCTGTCGGTTTCGCCCGTCTCCTTCGGGGCGTTCAAGATCGGCCGCAACCGCGGCATCAAATATCCCACGCCCTACCCGCTGCCCACGGACGCGGAGGCGGAAAGCCTGCTGAACGCCGCCCTGGACGCCGGCGTCACGCTGATCGACACCGCCCCGGCCTACGGGGCCAGCGAGGCCCGCATCGGCCGGTTTCTCGCGCACCGTCGCGAGGAGTTCGCCCTGTGCACGAAGGTGGGCGAACGGTGGGGGCTCGGCCCGTCCGGCGAATCCGTCAGTCGGTACGACTTCAGCCGCACCGCGGTGTTCAGTTCCGTCGTGCGGAGCCTGCGGACGTTGAAGACGGACGCGGTCGACCTGCTCTTAATTCACTCCGACGGCCGGGACGCGTTCATTCAGAACGAAACCGACGCGGTGGAGACGCTGCTGGATTTGAAGAGCCGCGGGCTGGCCCGCGGCGTGGGGCTGTCCGGCAAGACGCCCGCCGGCTGCGCCCAAGCGTTGACGTGGGCGGATGTGGTGATGGTCGAATATCACGCCGACGACACCTCCCACGCGGCGGTGATGGCGGAGGCGGAGCGGCGGGGCGTCGGCGTGCTGGTCAAAAAGGCCCTCGCCGCCGGCCGGCACGACCCTGCCGCCGCGGTGCGGTTCGGGCTGGACGGGCCGGGGGTGAGTTCGCTGGTGATCGGCACCGCCAGCGCCGCCAACCTGCGGGCCAACGTCGCCGCCGCGGAGGTCTGGCGGCCGGGAAAGTCACTGCTGCGGGCCGCGGCGTAGGGTCCGCTGTGCGGACCGTCTAGGATTCGGCGACCGTTTTCCCACCTGATCCGCCGAGCGGACCCGACGAGCCCATGACCGCCACGATTCAGGACAACGTCCGCGAGAACTACGGCGCCGTCGCCGCCAGCGCCCTGACGGGGGCGGAGGCCGGCGTGCGGGCCGTCGCGGAGGCCTTCGGGTACTCCGCGGAGGAACTCGACAGCATTCCCGCCGCCGCCAACATGGGCCTGTCCTGCGGGAACCCGACCGCGACGGCGAACCTGCGGGAAGGCGAGGTGGTCGTCGATCTGGGCTGCGGCGGGGGGCTGGACGTGTTCCTCGCCGCCCGCAAGGTCGGGCCGACGGGCAAGGCGATCGGCGTCGACATGACCCCCGCGATGCTGGACCGCGCCCGGGCCAACGCCGCGACCGCCGGCCCCGACGGCGGCCCGCTGACGAACGTGGAGTTCCACCACGCGACCATCGACGCCCTGCCGCTGCCGGACGCCTCGGTGGACTGCGTGATCTCCAACTGCGTGATCAACCTCGCCCCGGACAAACCGGCGGTGTTCCGGGAGATCGCCCGCGTCCTCAAGCCCGGCGGCCGCCTGGCGGTGAGCGACATCGCCCTCAAAAAGCCGCTGCCCGACGCCGTCAAAGACGACGTCGGGGCCTACGTCGGCTGCATCGCCGGGGCGATCCCGATCGAACAATTTCAGACCGGCCTGTCCGAGGCCGGCTTCGGCGAGGTGAAGGTGATCGACGAGGGCGCCGACCTGAACGCCTACGCCAGCGTGGACGGTCAAGGGGCGTGCTGCTCCCCCGCCGCTGGCGACGCCGGTTCGAGCGGGTTGGCGGTGCTGGACAGCGGGTGCTGCTCCCCCGCCGAGCAGGCCGACGCGAACGCCGACCCCACGCTGCACGCCCGGCTGGCCAAACTGCTGGCCGAGCACGACATCAACGACTACGCCGCCAGCGTGAAGGTTTATGCGGTGAAGCCGTAGGGGGCACCCACCGCCCGAGCCCTGACCGTGAGGGAGGGGCCGCTCACCCGCGACCGCAGCGCGGGTCTGTCTGCTTCTACTCCTCTCGGGGCGACGCTCTGCGTCGCCCCGCACGGGACGCGGAGCGTCCGGCCGCTCCGCGGCCCGTACGTCCCGACGCAGAGCGTCGGGACGAGAGAGGACGCCGAAGCGTGGCCGGGCGCCGGTCCGCCGGGCGGGGGCGTGTGAACGGCCCCGCCCTTACGGGCAGGGCTCGGGAACGACTTCACTCGCCTTCCGCACCGCCGTGTTCGCCGTCGGGGGCGGTTTTGAGGCTGGCGAGGTATTCGACCAGATCCCGCATCTCCCGCTTGGTGAGGGCGTCCGGGATGTCGGCCGGCATGGCGCTGGGGCCGTCGGCCCGGTCGAGGATCGTCTCCGTCGGGATCACCACCTCCTCGGCGATCGGCAGGACGAGGGTCAGGGCCTCGTCCGTTTCGCTTTTCAGCACGCCGGTGACGACCTGGCCGTCTTCCTTGAGGACCACGGCGGTGGCGAAGCCCTCGGCGATCTTGGCGCTGGGGACGACGATCGACTCCAGCAGGTAGGCCCGGTCCCGCTTGGCGGCGATGCCGTCCAGCCGAGGGCCGACCTCGCCGCCCTCGCCCTCGGCGATGTGGCAGCGCCGACAGCTCGCGGCGCTGCGGCCGAAGAAGATCTCTCTGCCGGCCGCCACGTCGCCGCCGGTCAGGGCTTCGGTCCATTGGTCCAGCTTGTCCGGCCCGCGGCTCTCCTCGTACATCGCCAGGTACTCGCCCAGGGCCCCGTCCTTGCGGGTGGAGGCCGCTTCGAGCAGTTCGAGGGTGATCTCCGGCGGGGCCTCGCCGTCCAACAGGCGCTTCAGCCACACCTCGATCACGGCGTCGGCCTCCTCGGACTCCAGCCCGGCCAGCGCGACGACGGCCCGCTGGCGCTCCAGCGCGGCGCCCTCCTCCAAGGCCTCGGAGAGCAGCCCCACGGCGGAGGCCGGGTCGCGCTTCACCAGCACGGCCCGGGCGGTCGCCCGGACGGCGGGGTCCTCGGCGGCGAGGGCGGAACGGGCGACGGCGATCGCCACCGCCGGGTCGTCGGCCAGATCGTCCACGGCCCGCACCGCGGCGACGCGGACCTCCGACGGCTGGGAGGCGTCCTCGGCGAGGGCCCGCATCGAATCCAGCGAGGCCTCGATCTTGTACTTCGCCAGCAGTTCCACCGCGGCGGCCCGCACCTTTTCGGAGCCGTCCAGCAGGGCCGGGGCGTTTTCGGTCAGCAGGGCCGGCAGGAAGGCGGCGTCGCGAGCGATCTCGTCCTGTCCGTCCCGTTCGTTTTCCCTCGCCGCCTCCGTCGCGGAGACGACCCGGTTGGCCGGGTTGGCGGCGGCCCACTCCGCGGCGGGGCGGAGCCGGCCGGTGACGCGGTCGAGGCGGTCCGGGGCGTCCCACATCGTCAGCGTTTCGATCGCCTCCTCCCGCAGCGAGGAGGGCAGATCACGGTCCGCCGCGACCGCCGCCACCCGGGCCGCCGCGGAGGCGTCGCCGAGCAGGAAGTTCGCCATCAACACGCGGCGGAGCAGCGGGTCGCGGGTCGGCTCCTCGCCGAACTGCGTGGTGGTGGCGAGGGCGAACAGCGCCGGGCCGGACGCCGCGACGGCCGGTTCGTCGATCACGGCCCGGGCCAATTCCAGCCGCACCGCGGGGTTCTCCGCCCCGCCCCGGCCGAGGGCGTCGGCGAGCCCCGCCCAGGCCCCCGCCCGCCGCAGAGCGACCGCGGCCGCCGTGTGCAGGCGCTCGTTCTGGGCGGCGACTTCGTCGTCGCTGAGCCCCGGCCGGGAGGCGAAGGAGGCTCCGAGGAACGCCGCCAACTCGCCCGGCTCGGCGGTCGCCGCCAGGCCGACGGTCGCGGCGTGGAACAGGGCCGGGTCGTCGCCGTGGGCGGCGATCACCTCCCGCAGCTGAGCGGTCGCGATCGGGGCGGGCGTCGTCGTTTCGCCCAGCGCCAGTGCGGCCTCCCGCACGACGCGGGCGTCGTCGGCCTGCAACGCGGCGGCGAACAACTCGGCGTACTGATCGGCCGCGTTCTCGCCCAGCAGACGGAGCGCCCACCACCGCAGGATCGGATCCGTGTCCGTGGCGAGCGTCGCCAGCGGGGCCGGGTCGGCGCCGTGGACCCGCACGCACTGGCCGTAGCCCCAGAGGGCGTGCCGGCGGGCGAAGGGGTCGGCGGTGGCGTCCTCGGCGACGCTCAGCAGGGCGTCGGTCGCGTTGCGGGCGCCCAGTTCATACTGCGCCTCCGCCCGCACGCGGCGGTCGGCGTGGTTCAACAATTCCAGCAGGCGATATTCGTTCGCCTCGTCAAAACCCGCGGCGAGGATGTCGGCGCTCTCCTCGGCCAAATATTCGGATTGGGCGAAGCGATAGACGCGGCCCTTGCCGACGCCGGTCCAGCCGGTCACCCAGTCGGAGACGAACAGGCTGCCGTCCGGGGCGAAGGTCGCGTCGGTGGCGAGCACGCCCCAGACGTATTGGCCCTCGTCGACCGGTTTGAAGGTGGCGCCGTCGCGTTCGTTGGTCCAGTGCCGCACGCCGCTGTTGCCGGGGGTGCCGCGGAAGTCGCAGGCGAAAAAGTGCCCCCGGAGCTCCGGCGGCAGGCCGACGCCGGGGTCGTAGGTCAGGCCGCTGGGACCGTCGCCGATGTTCGCCAGCGGGGGGAACACGTGGGCCGGCTGCACCTGGGCGGCGGCGGCGTCCTGGGGGACGCCGCTGGCCCCGAACTTCACCTCCGCCGGGGTGTCGCGGGGGATCCACATCATCTCCCGGTTCCAGGGGCCGCGGTCCGGCAGGTACTGAAAGTACATCCGCCAGCCGCTGTCGGCGCCCTGCAGCACGTGCACCCAGCGGGCCCGGTCGCCGCTGTCGGAGTTGTTGTCCCAGGTGAACAGGTTGCCGGCGTCGTCGAAGGCGATCTCCTGCGGGTTCCGCAGGCCGTAGGCGAAGATCTCCAGCCCGCTGCCGTCCAGTTCGCTGCGGAAGACGGCGCCGGCGTCCGGCATCGCCAGCGTTTCGCCCTCCGGGGTGATCACGTGGAAGCCGCGGTCGCCGATGGACCAATACAGGCGGCCGTCCGGGCCCATCGTGAGCCCGTGCATATCGTGGCCGCGGAAGGCGAACCGCACGCCGTAGCCGGTGTGGAGGACCTCACGCTCGTCGGCGACGCCGTCGCCGTCCGTGTCCTTCAACCGCCAGAGATCGGGGATGCAGGTGTAGTACACGTCCCCGTCCGGCCGGGCGAGCACCCCGGCGCCGGTGCCGGAGACGAGGGTGTTGAACCCGTCCGCGTAGACCGTGGCGTCGTCGGCCGTGCCGTCGCCGTCGCTGTCGACGACGAGGCGGATGCGGTCCTGCTCCGCGGTGTATTTGGCGTCGGCGTCCTCAATATATTCGCGGGTGTAGTCCGCCCGGTCCTGAACCGTTTCCGCGGCGAGGTCCGCCCGCAGCCAGTTCATATGACCGCGGTTGTCCTCGACCCCTTTGCTTTGGCGGAAGGTCTCGCAGACCCACAACCGGCCCTGGTAGTCGACGTCGATCGCCACGGGGTTCGCCAGCAGCGGCTCGGCGGCCCAGACGGAGCCGGTGGCGCCCTCGGGCAGTTTGAACCCGGCGAGGGCGTTTTCGCCCTCGTCGGAGGCCTCCGCGATCGGCGGGTCGTAGGTCTGCTCCGCCGGGTCGGCGGGCGCCGGGTCGGCGGGCGCCGGTTCGACGGGCGCGGGTTCGACGGGGCCGCGGGCGACGGTCAGCGTGGGCAACGCCAACGCCGCGGCCAGCGCGGCGGCGCCCCAGACGCGGCGGGTTCGTGAACGGCGGGTTCGAGACGAACCGGCGGGTCGGACAACGTTCATACGGGGCTCTCGCCGGACGGACGCAGGAAGGACGATTCAAAGGAGAGGGAGGATCTTATCCGTCGGCGGCCCCCCGACGTACCCAACGGCCGGCCGTGCCGACCGAGGCCGCGTTGCCGACGGGAAACGCGCCCCCGTCGCCGGACAAACCGCCCGAAGCCGAACCGCGGGGCGCCGCACTGTCCGCCGTCGGCCCCAACGCGCAGCGACCCGGACGCTGGAAGCGTCCGGGTCGCTCGGAGCAAATGCGCCATAAAAAACCCCCGGCCGGCGATCCTGTCGTGCCGACCGGGGGTTCCCTCCTCACTCCTCTCTCACGAGGACCCGCATTTTAGGCGCCGGATTGGGGCCGACGACCTCTCTTTAGTCCTCTTTAACTCTTCGTCGTCACTCTTCGTCGTCCGCGTCCGGACGGTCGGCGGCCGGCTCCAGGGTGCGGAAAGAGGAGTTGCCGCCGCGGGGGTCGCTGACCAGGGCCAGCAGCGGCTTGCTCTCGTCCACGGACTCGAGGGCGGCTTCCAGGTCCTCGGCGGAGGCGATCTCCTGCCGGCCGAGGCGTTCGACCAGCTGGCCGGGCCGCAGGCCCGCCGCGCGGGCGGGGCCCTTCACGGCAACGACCACGGCGCCGGTCGCGTCTTCGCCCACGCCCAGCCGGTCCCGCCACTCGTCGTTCAGCGGGGCGAGGGCCAGACCGAAGGCGTCCAGCTGGAACACCTCGCCGATCTCCGCGTCGCCGTCGCCGCGTTCGGGGCGGCGTTCGCGGCGGGCGGTCTGCGTGGGGGCCTCGGAGAGGTTCGCGGCCTTCAATTGCAGGGTGCGGCGGCCGCCGTCGCGGATCACGGCCAGCGGAACCTCCTTGCCGATCTCCAGCCGTTCCACCAGGCGGCTCAGCTGGCGGGGGTCGCTGACGTCGCGGCCGTCGAGGCTGACGATCACGTCCCCTTCTTCAATGCCGGCGGCCTCGGCGGGACTGCCCTCGATCACGTCGGCGACCAGCACGCCGGCGTCGGACGGCACGCCGAGGGCTTCGGCGGCGGCGGCGTCCAGCGGCTGCATGTACACGCCCAGGAAGGCCCGGGTGACTTTCCCGTTCTCGGCCAACTGGTTCACGACCCATTCCGCGTCGCTGCTGGGCACGGCGAAGCTGATGCCGTCGTACCCGCCGCCGCGGCTGCTGATCGCGGTGTTCACGCCGACGATCTGCCCGTCCAGGTTCACCAGCGGGCCGCCGGAGCTGCCCGGGTTGATGGCGGCGTCGTGCTGGAGGAAGTTCTCCCGGGCGGCCAGACCGCTGGTCCGGCTCTTCCCGCTGACGATGCCGGCGGTCATGCTGAACTGCTGGTTCAGCGGGCTGCCGAAGGCCAACACCCAGTCGCCGACCTGCGTGCGGGAGCTGTCCGCCAGCTGCACGCTGGGCAGCTTCTTGTCGCCCAGATCCTCCGGGTTCAGCCGCAGCAGGGCGACGTCGGTGTCCGGGTCGGTAAGGATGTCGCTGGTGGTGTACTCGTCGCCGTTTTCGAAGCGGACGGTCACCTCGGAGGCGCCCTCGACGACGTGGTTGTTCGTCAGGATCAGCCCGGCGGGGTCGATCACGGCGCCGGAGCCGCTCTTCACCCGCATCGTGCCGCGGGGGACGCCGCGGAGCTGATTGCGCTCAAACCGAAACCCCTCCGGCAATTCGCGGCCGGGGAAAGAGTCCTCGAAGAACCGGCGGAACTGCGGGTCGCTGAACGGGTCGAAGCTCTCCGGATCGATGCCCCGCGGAATCTGGCCGCGGAACTGGCGGACCTGCGGGGAGGGGGACGCGGGCGTTTCGACCCGGGCCTCCACGGCGACGACGGCCGGCATGACCTGCTCCGCGACGGTGCGGAAGACGCCGGAGAGCTCCCGGGCGTCGGCGGCGGTGGCGTTCGTGCCCACCGCGGCGACCGCGGCCGCGGGCGCCGTGGGGCCGGCGGTCAGGGCGGCGGGGCCGGCGGTCAGGGCCGCGGCGGTGCCGCCGGCGGCGAGCAGTCCGGCGAGGGCGGCCGGCGCCAGGCCGCGAGTGTGCTTGAAGACGGGCATCGTGCGAAACGTTCCGTTGCAGAGGATAGAAGAGGAGGTCCCAACCGCCCCGCCGCGGACATCGGGCCGTCCCGGGAACTGGCGTCCAGAGGACAGGCGTCGAGCAGAGAACGACGGGGACAAGAGTTCGTACGCGTCTTCCCCCGCCGCAGTTGGCCGACGCAGACGTTTTTTTCGATACAGCCGGCGAACCCGGGGAAAGCCCGGGCGGGCGATAGGGTTCTTGGGGGTCGGCCGCGGTCGTGGTGGGGGTCGCGGGGCGGGACGCCCCCAGATGTCGTGGGGGGTGCGGCGTGGGGACGCGGCGAGGAGGCGGAATCCCGGTGTGGGAGGGCGGTGGTGATCCTGCGGGCTCGGGGAACATGGGGACCGACGGCCCCCCCGACTGGAGCGGAAACCGGGCGGAAGCGTTGTGTTCGGGTCCGCGCCCGCCCAGCATGGCGACGCCCCGCGAGGGTCGACCCAACGACGGGTCGTCCCCGCGGTCGGCGAGTTCGACGGCGTCCGCCCCGCGGTCCGCCCGTCCCTCGCCGTCGGCTTTTCCCGGGGGTCCCCTCCCCCGGGGGGCCCTCCCCTTCACGGGCGTAACGGACGACCCCGGACCGGACCTTCCCTCCCGCCGCCGGTCGGCTCCCCCGGCTCGACGCACTCGACGGACCGCCCCTCCCGCCATGCTCCAAATCGCCGACACCAAGCTGCCGCACACCGTGTTGTGCTACGTCGCCTTCCGGGCGGCGTTCCACGACACGCTGGAGCAAATCGCCGTCCACGACGCCCGCGACGGCGACCCGCACGCCCGGTTCGGGTTCCTGACCGAAGTGCCGTTCCTGCGGTGCGTGCCGGCCCACGTGCAGCTCGACCTGCTCGCCGAGACCTGGAGCCGCCACGCCGCCCACGACCCGCACGAGGCCGACCTGGTCGACGAGGCGGTCCTCTACGCCGCCTGCGAGACCGCCGGCCGCCTGTGCGCGGAAGAACCGGAGACGGTCGCCCGCTACCTCACCGGCGGCCCGATCGACGTCACCCTGGCCGTGGACGGCCTGCTGGCCGACGAACTGCGGGCGCTGCACCTGAACCTCGCCGGCGAGGGCGACTTCCTCACCGTCAGCCAGTTCGAAGACCACCCGCCCAAAGAGGGCCGAGCGCTGAAGATCAAGCTCGGCGTGGACCCGGAGCGGCTGGACGCCCTGTTCGAGGTGCTGGGCCGCTGGAACCTGTCGGCGGAGTTCCTCGGCAACCTCAGCGGCCTGCTGACGGGCTACGAGATCCTCTCCGCCGTGAACGTGCTGGGCGTCAAGTAACGGCTGTGTCCATGCAGCCTAACGACCTTCTTTCGAAGGTCTGGTACACCCGGCAGGGGTACGACCTCCGAACCTTTCGTGGCCTCATCCAACTGGGGATGGGGGAGGGTCGTCATGAACCGGTCATCCGTAAAGCGCAAGAACGTCTCTATGAGATGATCGGCGAGCATCAAGTACTCTGGTGTTCACTGAAAGAATTCCACCACATCCCAAGTAGTAAACAGTACTTTCACAGCGTGAAAGTCGATGTTTGTGATTGTGTTGCGGTGCTCGACTCAATCGCTTGGCACGCTGTAATTGGGCAGTGGTGTGTTCCAGTGAAGGTGTGGAAGGAAATTAGTTCTGATTTGCGTATGCGTCGTTTGGCCGGCGAAGACGTGACTGGAGAGACTGCCAGACGGTGCCGCGATTACGTGTTGTCGACCTTGCCAGCGGATCCTTGGGACGCCGTGCTTAAGAAGGGCTGCACGGAGGAGAACGATCAACTCTTACTCAGGCACCCTGTAAAGCACAGCGAGTTCATCAGTGTTCACGACACCCCTCAAACCAAAACTCACCGAGGGCCCCAGGATCTCTGTTGCTTCGGGACGAGTGACCCGAACATGATCTCGAAGCAGTGAAGCTGGATACTCCATCTCGTCCCCCGCCCCGCCGCTGACCGTCTTTCCCGACCGGGAGTCGGCCGCGGCGGAGTTTAAATCGAGCCGGACCAGCTTCGCCGAACTCGGCAAGAAGTTGTCCCGAGCCGCCTCCGGCTTTGCCAACACCGGCGGGGGCGTGTTCGTGATGGGCGTGAACGACGAAGGCAACGCCGACGGCGGGGTCGAACCCGTCGTCGGCCGGCAGGCGCTGCCGGACTGGATCGACGTGATCGTCCACCAGGTGCTGCCCACCCCGCGCTACCGCACGCACCTCATTACGGACGCCGACGGTCGCGGCCGGATCGAGCCGGGGAAGGTCGTCGCCGCGGTCGAGTTCTTCGAGTCCGCCCGGGCGCCGCACATGGCGGACGACGAGAGGTACTACATCCGGGCTGGCGCCCACACCGTCGCGGCGGGGCAGTTTCTGGTGGACGCCCTCTACGCCAAACGGGGCGCCGG